>JAFAWN010000327.1 GCA_019241735.1 Terriglobales bacterium | reverse complement strand
CTATGCTGCCGTGTTGTCCGGAATCGACATGTTGATATTTTCTGGAGGGATTGGCGAGCACAGCGTGCGCGTGCGGACCAATGTTTGCACTGGTCTGGGGTTCCTTGGACTCGAAGTAGATGCCCGCAGCAACGAATTGCACGATTTCCAGATTTCAACCCCGGACAGTAAGGTCCGCGTCAAGGTTGTGAAAAGCGAAGAAGACCGACAGATCGCGCGTCATTGCCGCCAAATGCTGGGCGCTTCACCTTAGCAAAGGTTCGAGCGCCACTCGCTTCCGCCAATCCTCACAGCGATTTTCAGGAATTGCTATTTCGGAACTCGTCGTGCGTCTTGGCCTTGGAACTGGGTTGAGAGCAGGCTGTCGTAGGCTAAAATCGCATTTACAGTCTGTGGCCATATCGGGCAATTGCGGCCCACCTAAACAGAACACGGGGGACGTATGGCAGTCTTAATTTTCGTCATCATTTGGCTAGCTCTCTGCGGAGCAGGAGCATACATTGCCGAGAACAAAGGTCGGAGTTTTTTTCTTGCGTTCTTCTTAAGTCCATTAGTGGGCATTATTGTTGCATTTGCCCTGAGCCCCAACCTTGAAAAAGTCGCCGTTGCACAAGGTAAGAAGAAGTGTTCAAACTGCGCGGAATATGCGCAGCCTGATGCGAAGACATGCCGATTCTGCCAGCACAGTTTTGTTGAAGAGGAAGCAGCCGAGCGGGAGCGGCAGGAAGCATACGATGCAAAGCGAAAGGCATACTACGAGGCGCAATTCGGCTCACGCAGCAGCAGAGGCAGCAAAGCCGATACAACGCCACTGGGGCGTACTGGCGATCTTAGCGTTGATTGGCGAAGTACCCGGCCGAAAATAGATCAGGCCTCCACGGGGAATGGAGGCCTGCCAAAATTCTCGTCATCAGTCCAGTTAACCGGCTTTGCGATCCAGCGGACGGGTCTCGCGTGCATTGTCGTCAGCGAGCGCGGCATTCCATTCATTCACTTGTTTGTCAGCCTCGTCCTTGGCAATGCCGTATCGCTCCTGGATTCTTCCAACCAGTTGATCTTTTTTTCCAGAAATCACGTTCAAATCGTCGTCCGTCAGTTTTCCCCAGCGACTCTTGACGGATCCCTTCATCTGTTTCCACTGCCCTTCTACGCGATCCCAATTCATCGTGAAATCTCCTTGTATGGGAATTAGCTGTGGTTGTGGTTTATTGGACGCAGGTAGGGTACGTCCCACCATAATAAGGGACAATACAGCGATCACCTTAGTTTCAACTTGGTGATGTTCCTGACCCCGCGAGGAATGATCAAAAAGAAAAATGGCGTAAGTCAGGGGATGTATGGACTGACGGGCTCGTCATCATCCACTAGAGCGGAAAGAGCTAATATCCCCGCAGCCGCGGCACCTGCCCACATTGCGACCCGCGAATTCAACAGGCCCCCGCCTCCGATGGGATGTGCAGCATTCCCACCTCTGGCCTCACGGGAGCATATTTCAGAATCATCGCGCGTAGTTTGCTGGCCCTCAGCCAGCGTGCTCGTCTGGCCGCCGCAGCTGACGCTGACCTGCCCTTGGCGCGCGATTATTTCAACCTTCCCGTTAGTGTCGGAAACTGAGAATTCGGTGTTTCCAGTGGAGGCTGGTGCGACTTGAATTTGGCCGGTCCACGCGGACATTCCGCTCGAAGTGCTCACCGCCACCGATCCATGCTCGATGGAGATTGAGTTCTGCCCGAATTTGGCAACCGAACCCGCCAAAATCATGGCATTCGATCCGGCGCTGGTAATGGTGGCGAATGATTCAGGCTTGGTTTCGATGAAATCTCCGGGAAAAATCGCGGAAGAATTGGGCAGCGCGCTTCCATTCAGCCACACGGTTCCCTTGCCGTACAGCATCGCCGCCCCGGAATCGGCTGCGATGACCGAGGCCGGAACGACCGCCATCAGCACCCAGCACACTGTGGCCCGTAGCATCTACGTCATTCTCCAGGTCGCTGATTTCACAATTCGCAGCACAAGTTATCGTAGCGTGGGCACATCCAGCCGTCAAATACTTGCATATACATCGTAACGTTCGAAGTTTTTTGTGCTAGCTTCCGGGAATAAACCGGCATTTTGCAATTGGTATTCCATCTCGCTGGCTGTCTTGCGGCACCTTACTATTGTTCTTGGTAACGGCGGCTGTTGGTGGCGTTTGCAGGCTTTGCGGCGGTTTTGTCGATGCACCACAGCGCGCCCAGCGCAATAACCACCGGGTAGCACTCCAATGTGTATCGCGGCTCGGGGTTTTCGAGGGTTCCTAGGAAAGCCGACCTTAGAATGACAAACATGAGGAGAAGAATTGCGTAGTTCGGGCGTTTTAAACGGGATAATCCTGCGAAAGCCATCAGTAAATAAGCAAGGTTGATCACTCCCATCGCTATCGCCAAAGCCGACCATTTCGGCTCATCGTTGAACTCCCACCAGCGCGGGTCGGACGGCAACTTTTCCGTTCTCGGACGCAGCCACATATCTGCGATCCGCAGACATGGCAGGATAAAATAGTAACGAAGCGGATGAGCGCGTACGCGCGCCTCGGTAAGAGCCTCAAACCTTGCGTCCAGTTCTGGAGTGACGGAGAGCACACGGTTGTAATCGGCGATCAGGGCACGGGTTAGTTGAAGTTGTTCCGGTGAATCGAAGGCCCGCCGCGGAAGCTTTTCCACATCCATGGCGCCTCCGGGGACCACCCAATAGAGCTCTTCGACCGATATGTAGTCGGCAATCCAGGTTTTTACCCAGCGGTTGAAGCCCATGGGAACGAACTCATCTTCCTCGTTAGCGTATCGCGGCGCCAGAGGTTCAAAGCGGTTCAGCGTGTGCAGGTTGCGAATCGTCCAAGGAATCAACGGGCTAAGCGCGAGTAAAACGACAATCATCAGTGCGCTGGCAATGTGGAGTCGAAGCCCCTTAACCGGGATTCCCGTACTCCTATGCGGCGAACGCAGCAATAGAAACAAAAGATATGCGGATATAGAAATAAGTAGCAGAGCGCCGTCCGGACGCAACAGCATTGCCGCTCCCACTGCTAACCCGCAACCTGCCCAAAGACGCAGGTTTCGCGAGGCGATGGCATTTAGTCCGGCGGCTGCAAAATCCAGGGCCAGTGCGGTAAAAAATATTTCCCACGTCTCGGTAAGCGCCGCGGCTGCGTAATCGGCAAGAAACGGGCAGACCGCCGCCATCAGAAAAGCGGGCGCAGCCGCTTTTTCGGAGATCAACCGCCGCGCCAGATCGGCCACCACGAAGCAGGTACCGAGATCTACGACCATTTGGACGACCAGCATGGTGCGATAGTGTTCGGCGCCGAAAAGCGCAAAAACTGCGACCAGCAGCGCCGGGTAGCCGGGAAGCCGGATGCAGGTGGGGGAAATACCTTCAGTCCCACTCAACCCATAAATGCCGTGGCGCATCCAGTTCAGAGCGATGTCGCCGTACACGAATGAATCATTGACAACGCCGGGGAAGCGCAAAATGAATAGTGTCCGCAACGTCAAGCCAATCGCTACGGTGACAAGGAAGAAGCGGGGATTTTTTCGGACGGTTTCCCACACCCAGGAAATATAACGCTTTTGGCGGATTTTCTGACGGTGCGGCCGGTGCAGACCTACCGCTCCAGAGTTTGACCACCCGGTGATGGCGGCTTACGATGAAAACGGGTACGACTCTCTGATGGCACAACCGGTTTTCTACGATCCGCGGCAGGCGCGGTGGAAGCGCTTAAGGCGTCTTTTTGACGTCCTCGGTGTCATCAGCATGGCACTGGTGGTGTTCTTTGTTTACAGCGTGGCGCATGGCGAGTCGTTACCTACCCTGCTCTTCATCGACCTTAAGAAGCCCTACCACGCGCTGAAAGAAAATGAAAAAGAGAAAGCGAAGGAAAAACGCCGGTTGGCGGTAAAGCGCAGCCATCGCAAGTCCGCTTCACCACCGTCTCAGGTTCCGCTGAATGCCGAGGAAGGCATCCGCGCGGCATTCTACACGCCCTGGGACGCCGCCAGCTTCTCATCTCTACGCGAATACGCTCGTCAGATCGACCTTCTTTTTCCCGACTGGCTTCACGTATTGACCCCTGATGGCCACCTTCAGGGCGTGGATAACGATACCAATAAATATTTCGACCTCGGCCAGGGCAACGCGCACTCGGTCGATGACAAGGTGATGGCCTTCCTAAAGGCAGAAGATACGGGGATGGAAGTCTTCCCGATGGTGAACAACACCGACGGCGTCGATTGGGTTGATATTTCTTCCTTTCTGAGCGATGGCGCTGCGCGAAATCGCTTCCGCCAGCAGATTGTCACATTCCTGGCGAGCGACAAATATCGTGGCCTCATGGTGGATTTTGAATCCTTCCCTAAGCGTGGGCAGCCCGGCTACTTGATCCTGCTCACTGGACTTTCCAGCGATCTGCACAGCCGCGGGATGAAACTGTACGTCAGCCTGCCGGCGCGCAACTCCGATTTCAATTACGGCGCTATCTCGGCGGTAGTTGACGGTATCGTGCTCATGAACTATGACGAGCACTATCCGGGGGGCACACCCGGGCCGGTCGCGTCGCAGGATTGGTTCACTGCAAATCTTACGTGGGCGACAAAGGCAATCCCGGCAAACAAACTAATTTGCGCGATCGGGAACTACGGCTACGACTGGGTTCGCAAGCCAAAACAGGGCAAGCTTCCATCCGACGTCAAGGATACCAATGTGTCGGTGCAGGCAGCGTGGCTGGCGGCCCGGGATTCCGAAGAAGAAGTCGACTTTGATGGCGACAGTAGCAATCCACACATTGCATATCTCGATGAAAAAAATTTGCAGCACGACATCTGGTTCCTGGATGCCGTTACTGCTCTGAATCA
>JAFAWN010000301.1 GCA_019241735.1 Terriglobales bacterium | reverse complement strand
TTTAACTCCGATGGACTTGCCCGAATTCCGCCGTTGGTTGAGGCTGCACGAACTGCCCCAATACAACTTCAAACTGTTGATACTATTGGCACTTATCGGTGACTTTGATAGTCCTAATTATAGCACATGGGAGGCGGTTTTTTGGCTGGAATTCAAGTCAATTTCTCGCCTCACCGTACCCATTTTGAGTCTCCGTCATGGCCCCACAAACTCGCCTTTGCTCTGTTAGAATTAACCACTCATTGAAATTTTTCGTTCTGCAAATATGAGCTCGTCAGCATGAGCGTTCCAGTCTCCCAGATGTGGACGGTTGCCTCCTACGTCGTACGCCAGAAGCTCGCCCGGCGCACCCGTTATCCTTTGGTGCTGATGCTTGAGCCTCTATTTCGCTGCAATTTAGCTTGCGCAGGTTGTGGAAAAATTCAGTACCCAGCGCACATCCTTAAACGGCAGCTGAGCCCGGAAGAGTGTTTCGCGGCGGTGGATGAATGCGGAGCTCCTGTGGTTTCGATCCCGGGTGGCGAGCCGCTGATGCACCCCGAGATCGACCAGATCGTTGCCGGCCTGGTCGCCCGGAAAAAATACATCTATTTGTGCACCAACGCGCTGTTGCTGAAGGAAAAAATCCACCTTTTCCAGCCCAGCAAGTATCTGACGTTCAGCGTTCACCTCGACGGCGAGCCCGAGCATCATGACCTCTCCGTCTGCCGCGAAGGCGGATACGACATCGCGGTCGAAGGCATTCGCGAAGCGCTTAAGCTGGGGTTCCGCGTCACCACCAACACCACCCTGTTCGACGGCGCCGATCCTAAGAGTGTCCGCGCATTTTTCGACGAGATGATGGATTTGGGAATCGAGGGCATGATGCTCTCTCCCGGATATTCCTACGATAAAGCTCCCGACCAGCAGCACTTTCTCGGACGCGCCCGCACTCGGCGGCTATTCCGCAGCATACTTTCCAATCGTGATCCGAAGTGGCGCTTCAATCTGTCGCCTTTATTCTTGGAATTCCTGATGGGCAAACGCGACTACCCCTGCACTCCCTGGGGTATGCCGACCTACAACATTTTCGGCTGGCAGAAGCCCTGCTACCTGCTGCAGGACGGATATGCGGACTCATTTGCTGAGCTGATGCAGGAAACCGAGTGGAATAAATACGGCACGGAGTCGGGGAATCTCGCATGCGCCAATTGCATGGTCCACAGCGGTTACGAAGCCTCGGCCGTCGATCACACCTTCAGCTCTCTGAGCGGATTTTATGCAACGGTTAAAGCGACGCTGTTCTCCCGCTACGCTGACGACGATGCGCTGAATTCTTTGGATGACGACGACCGTTCCCTGCACCCGCCCCTCGTGCAGATAGCAAATGTCAACGAAACCCTGCAGGACATGCAGGTATGAGCGACGGCGCACCCGCCGAACGTTCCCCCTCCCCAGCTCCTAAGAGAGATCTGAACCCGGATGAACTCGAGCTTGCTCCCGGACGCGAACGCGAAAATCTCGAAGGCTGGATTCCTACTCTCGCCAGCGAGGAAGAAATTCGCCTGGCCCTCGAGAAGGCCTTTGACTACCGCGGCGACATTACCATCACCTTGAAAAATGGCTCCAGGATCGAGGGCTATCTGTTCGACCGGCGGACGGCGGCTACACTCAATGCGTCTTCAGTGCGGGTGATGTCCAAAGGATCATCGCAGAAGACTTCCATCTCCTATGCGGATATCGCGGCGCTCGCCTTCACCGGCCGCGATACTGCCGCGGGTAAAAGCTGGGAGGCGTGGATGAAGAAATATCAGCAGAAAAAGGCCGCCGGCGAAACTGGCATCGCACTGCATCCCGAACCCATCGAGTAAAAGCCTGGCCTACCGGCGCTCACCGTTTTTTTTCGCAAAGCTTAGGTTCTCAATCAGCTCTTCAACTTCGTCCTCGCTTGGCGCAATAAAAGTAAATGAAAGCGCCCATCCTGACTCAATCACTACCAGTGAGCTTTGTTGCACGCTTAAGTTACTTCTTTGCTTGCTGAAATTGCCCCGCACCACGTGCTTCCCGCCCACTTCGAACTCATACGGCCCGTCTGCGGCATGGAAACCCTTCGCAGTTGCCAGTTCAGTCAAGGGCCCGAAGTAATCGCTCGCCGTCTTTAACCCACTGTAGGAAGAAACTTTTTCTGCCGCGATCACGATGGCTGAATTTATATTCTCCCCGGAAGCTTCCGGAGGCCTCTCAAACGCCGCCAACAACACGCGGGACTTCGCCGGATCAGCCCCGTCATCCTGCATTTCGGCGGTGCGGTCCACCCATCCAAACGGGATCTTATAAGAGAACCCAAAACCGGCGTTGCGGTAAACATTGTTTGTGACGATGCCCGGATCGGGCTTCGGAGGATTCGATGTTGTGCGCTTAACCTGCGATGTGTGGGTCTTGGAGCTCGACGATGTTTCCGGGTGCTGCGCGGATAGCCACCCAACACTCAGTAGGGCTATGCCCGCACCCGCACAAACATTACGCGTTGTCATTCCGAGCCAATGCATTGGCTGCAACTTAATCCATGCTCGTGAGGATTCTGGCTTCCTCCACAACGCAGATAAATACTGGGTCACGCGACCATTTTCGGCCAGGGGCCTACCGCGAAGAAAAAGGGGAAAGGTTTCAACGAGGGATAGAAAATCGATAAGTTTCTCAGATCCGCATCGGCATGACGATGTAGCGGTACTTGTAATCCTCGCCTTCGGCGGGACGAAGTTGCCCGGCGGACTGCGCATCCTTTAGTTCCAGCTTCACATCCGCGCCGCCCACCGCCTTCAGGAACTCCAGAATATATTGCGCATTAAACCCAATGGTGAAGCTGTCGCCGTTGTAATCGGTCTCGAGTGAATCCTCCGATTCGCCACTCTCGGTTGACGACGCTGAAAGTTTCAACTCGCCTTTATCCAGCTTAATGCGGACTGCGCGCGAGCGTTCATCGGCGAATTGGGCCACGCGGGAAATCGCCGCGCTCAACGCATCTCCATTTAAATTGATGCTCTTGGTGTTGTCCTTGGGGAGCACGGCTTCGTAGTTGGGGAACTGTCCCGTCAGTTGGCGCGACGTCAGCAGCCGCGGCCCAATGCGGAAAAACAATGTGGACTCGTCCTTCCCAAATTCAATTTCATCCACGTCGGCGGAATCCAGCAGGGACTTCAGCTCGTCCATCGCCTTCTTCGGCACCAGGGTTTTCATCTCTCCGGAGACGCCTTCAAATTTCTCTCCCACCCTCTCGATGTGTGCCAGGCGGTGTCCGTCGGTAGCTACCATGGTCATCGATTCCGGTTTCAACACCATCAGTGCCCCGTTCAACGTGTATCGCGACTCTTCACTGGCAATCGCGAATCCGGTTTTGGCTATCATGCCCCGCAAAACCTGCGCCGGAATTTTGACTACGCCGGCAGTTGGAAACGATGGCAGTCCGGGAAAATTCGAGCGTGCCATCCCCACCATTTTTGTGTTGGAGCGTCCGCAACGAATACTGATCCAGTGGTTTTCCAGCAGTTTTATCGTGATGTCCGCGTCGGGGAGCAGCCTCACGTAATCGTGCAGTTTGCGTGCCGGGACGGTACATGCTCCCTCTTTTTTCACTTTTGCGCTGCAGGAGGTTCGCAGGCTCAAGTCCAAATCCGTTGCAGTCAGAGATAGCTTATCGCCGCTGGCCTCAAACAAATAATTGGACAGGATGGGAATCGTCGTCTTGCGCTCAACCACGCCCTGCGTCGCCGCGAGCTCTCGCATCAGTTCGACCCTGCCTACCGTGATTTCCATGGCTGTCGTCCCTGTGGCGATTGCTTCAACCGGCATAAATCATTGTCTCCGTATCGGCCTTTGCTACTACCCTTATATCAAAATAAAAACTATTAAACCCTAGCAGTAACAGTAGGGGCTGCGCAAAAGTGGAAATATAGACAAACCGCTTGCCTGCTGCCGCTTTTCCTTGAATGAACCGTGTCTAAAATCAAACCGTGACTCAACCCATCCTGAGCGGTTCCGGATGTCACTCGCGACCTTGACGTGCTTTTCACAGTTTGCACACTGCATTCACATTCAGAGCCGGGGAAAACTGATGCTGTCGGTGGAAATCGATCGTAGCCCCGCAATTATCCGCCCAGTTGCTCGGTCATTTTATTGATCAGCCTGTTTAAATCTTTGTCGTTCTTTCGCGCCTGATCAATTTTTTCGACTGAGTGCAATACCGTAGTGTGATGCTTGCCGCCAAACTGGCGTCCGATTTCCGGCAGCGATGCCTCGGTCAAATGTTTTGCCAGGTACATGGCGATTTGCCGTGGATATACGATTGCCCTGGCGTTGTTCTTTGCCTTGATCTCCAGCAGCCGCAAACCAAATTGCTGCGCGACCGCCTTCTGGATCGATTCAATCGTGACCTTGCGCGCCTGGGAATCGATAAAATTCTTCAACACCTGCTGCGTGTAGGAAAGTGTGATCTCCGCGCCGATCAGCGAGGAGTGGGCCACCAGCCGGATCAGCGCTCCCTCCAGTTCCCGCACATTTGACCGGATATTCGAGGCAATGTAGAGGGCAACATCGTTGGGCAGCGAAATTTTTTCCTGCTCCGATTTTTTCTGCAGGATCGCCACCTTCGTCTCCAGGTCCGGCGGCTGAATGTCGGCGATCAGTCCCCATTCAAAGCGGCTGCGCAGGCGGTCTTCAAACTCCGCCAGTTCCTTGGGCGATCGGTCGCTAGCGATCACGATCTGCTTCATGGAATCGTGCAATGCGTTAAAGGTGTGGAAGAACTCTTCCTGCGTCCGTTCTTTCTGGTGCAGGAACTGGATATCGTCCACCAGCAGCACGTCGACGTTCCGGAACTTGTCGCGGAAAGTAATCATCTTGTCGTAGCGCAGCGAGTTGATCATCTCATTGGTAAATTTCTCGCTGGATACGTAGCAGATTGCCGCATGCGGTTGCCGCCGTTTGATCTCGTGGCCGATGGCCTGCATCAGGTGCGTTTTCCCCATGCCGACGCCGCCATAAAGGAACAGCGGGTTATAAGCCTTCGAGGGACGCTCGGCCACCGCCTGGCACGCGGCATGCGCAAACTGGTTGCCGCTGCCGATAACGAACGCGTCGAAGGTGTAGCGCGAATTCAATTGCGCCGCGCCATCCCAGTCAAAGCGCGATTGCGCCGCCGGACGAGCCGTTGCCGCCGCCATATTCAGGCCGCCGTCATGACGCACCGGGGTCGCCGCGGGATCATCTTCCGGAGTGACGAACTGGCCATCCTGGTATTCAAGCCCCAGATTGTCGAGCGCCTCCTGAATTAGATCGGCGTACTTGTCGCCGACATGGCGGAACTCCGCCGTCGGTACATTCACAAATAGGATCCCGCCGCTCGAATGACTGTAGCGCGTGGGCTTCAGCCAGGTATCGTACGAGTGCCGGTTGATCTTTTTTTCCAGCGCATCCAGAATGCGCAACCACGGGTTGGAGGAAAGACTAGGAGTGGAAACCGACATAAAATTTTTTCAGTCCCGCCGTGCGGCGGTGCAAATATAAAGGCGATGAAACTAATTTCCTCTGCTGTAGCT
>JAFAWN010000180.1 GCA_019241735.1 Terriglobales bacterium | reverse complement strand
ACCTTGAAAATGGCCACCGCTCGAAAACAAAAAGCAACAGCTAAAGTAGTTCCGGGGCGCTTTGGCGATTACGGCGGCCGCTACGTTCCCGAGACGCTGATCGCAGCGCTGGATGAGCTGGATGCCGCGTACGAAAAAGCAAAGCGAGACCCGCAATTCAAGAGTGAACTCGCCGGCCTGCTACACAATTATGCGGGACGGCCAACGCCATTGTTTTATGCCCGCCGCCTTTCCAGCCAGCTTCGCGGCGCGAAGATTTATCTGAAGCGTGAAGACCTCCTGCACACCGGCGCGCACAAAATTAATAACTGCCTGGGACAGGGCTTACTCGCGCGTCGCATGGGCAAGCGCCGCATCATCGCAGAAACCGGCGCCGGTCAGCACGGCGTGGCCACCGCCACGGTTTGCGCATTGTTTGGATTTGAGTGCGTCATCTACATGGGCGTCGAGGATATGCGGCGCCAAGAGCCCAACGTTTTCCGCATGCGTCTGCTGGGGGCCGAGGTCCGCGGCGTGGAGTCCGGCCAGCGAACCCTGAAAGATGCGATCAACGAGGCCATGCGGGACTGGGTCACCAACGTTCGCAACACTCATTACCTCCTTGGAAGCGTACTCGGCGCTCATCCCTATCCAACGATGGTGCGTGATTTTCACAAAATCACTGGACGGGAGACGCGGGCCCAAACCCTCAAAGCTGAAGGACGGCTTCCGGCCGTGATCATAGCTTGCGTGGGCGGAGGGTCCAACGCAATTGGCATCTTTTATGACTTCCTTGGAGACAAGAAAGTGAAACTGGTCGGAGTTGAGGCAGGCGGTCGCAGCGAAGAAATGGGCGACCATGCTGCGCGGTTTCGAGGCGGCTCCCCGGGTGTATTACAGGGTACCTACTCTTACGTGTTACAAGATGCAGCGGGCCAGATTTCGAACACCCATTCCATATCGGCAGGACTCGATTACCCCTCGATCGGCCCGGAGCACGCGTGGCTGCGCGAAACCGGGCGTGCCGAATATGTTTCAGCTTCGGATGCGGAAGCGCTCGCGGCCTGCCGCTTACTGGCGCGGACCGAAGGCATAATTCCTGCACTCGAATCTGCTCACGCTGTCGCCGAGGCAGTGAAACGCGCCCCCACAATGAAGCCTTCAGATGTGATTGTCGTAAACATCTCGGGTCGCGGCGATAAAGATTTGGGCATACTGATCTCCGAACTTCAACTTTGAGAAAGAAGGACGCAAATGAGAAAAATGCTCTGCTGGATAGCCGCTGTTTTACTGGCAATAGCGGTTCCTTCGGTAGCGGGCGCACAATCTTCCATGAACACCGCCCCGGATAAAGCCGCAATGAGAGACAAGTTGATTGGAGCATGGCGGCTGGCATGGCTTGAGGAGCAGGGTACGGACGGAAAAACGGCAAGAGTCGAACGGACGGGAACCCTCCTCTACACTCCGGACGGCCACATGTCCGTCCAGATCATGGCGCCTAAAGGACAAGCAGACGCCCCAAGTAATCCCGTGCAATACGGTGAAGGCGGCTATGAAGCGTACTTCGGCACATTCGAAGTCAACGAAGAAGCCAAAACGGTCACTCACCACGTCCAGGGAGCGCTGGTTCGATCCCTGATTGGTAAGGATCTGACGCGCATGTACCGGATGTCCGGCAATCAACTGGTTTTAACCTCGTCGCGCCCGGACGAGCATTGGACAATCGCCTGGGAGCATTACTAATCGCGGATGGCGATTTCCTTCCACGGACATCCTGCCCTCATCGCATATATCACCTGCGGTGACCCTGATCTCGCGACCACTCGCGACATTGCGCTGGCCGCTATCGATGCTGGAGCAGCAGCCATCGAACTCGGCGTGCCATTCAGTGATCCCGTGGCTGACGGGCCAGTAATCCAGCGCGCCAGTGATCGTGCGCTGCGCCAGGGGACGACCCTGCACGATGTGCTGCGCCTCGCGGCCGAACTTAGAAAGCGGTGCTCGGCCGGACTCGTCATATTTACTTATCTGAACCCGGTGCTGCGTTTTGGGGTGGGAAATTTCAGTGCCGCGGCGGCGGATGCGGGGATCGATGGAGCGCTCATTACCGATCTGCCGATGGAAGAGGCTGGCGACTACCTCGACCAGATGCGCGCGCGCAACTTACACACGATATTTCTGGCGGCACCGACAAGCTCTGACGCCCGGCTGGAACAGATCGCCAGGGCCTCTACCGGATTCGTATATGCGGTTTCGCGTACGGGAGTGACCGGGGCCCAGACACAGATGCCGGAAGAAGCCAAAGGGCTGGTGGAACGGCTGCGCAAGCATACGAAAATTCCAATCGCGGTTGGCTTCGGCATCTCGACACAGAAACAGTTCGCTGCCGTGGGAGATTTTGCCGAGGCCGCCGTTATAGGCAGTGCTATCGTCGAAATCGTGGAACGGAACCCGGGCAGGGAGGCACACTCTGTGGCACAATTCGTCAAGCAGATTTCAACCAGTTAGCTAGTCACTGCCGCCGCCGAAAAACCTCCAGTCAAACGGCGGAACACCGCTGCAGGTTTTATGGATATATCCGATTGGCGTCGCAAAATCGACGAGATTGATCGCAAGATTGTTGAACTGCTGAATCAGCGCGCACAGGCCGCTTACGAGATTGGTTTGGTTAAGCGCGACGCGGGATTGCCAATTTACGAACCGGAACGGGAGCAGGCAGTCTTTGCCAACGCAAGGGACACGAATTCCGGCCCGCTTTCGCATCGCGATCTGCTACGAATCTTTGAGCGGATCATCGATATAATGCGGCAGATTCAGGGACAGGTGATAGCTCCGGCAAACCAGGGTTCGGGCGAAACATTGGCGGAAACTGAGTTGGACTCCAAAATAGAGGATTGAATGCGCACCGAATTGGAGGGCCGCATTCAATTCGGGCACGCAAGCTACCGGGAGACAGAATGATCGTCGCGATGCAGGAAACCGCGAGCGAACAGCAGATCGAACAGGTGATCGAGCACCTGGTGCGACTGGGTTTTTCCGTGCATCGCACGACCGGTGAGCGGCAGACCGTGCTGGCTGCGGTGGGGGCACGCATTGATTTCGACACCCGCAATCTTCAGGTGCTTAGCGGGGTGCAGGATGTTCACCGCATCAGCGCTCCCTACAAACTGGCGGGAAGAAGTTTCCGTCCCGAGGGTACGGTCATTGTATTTGCCAATGGCGTGCGGATTGGCGGCAAGGAAGTAGTGGTGATGGCGGGTCCGTGTTCCGTGGAATCGCGGGAACAGATTTTTACCATCGCTGAGCGGGTCGGTAAAGCCGGCGCGAGTGGGCTGCGAGGAGGCGCCTTCAAACCGCGCAGTTCGCCCTATTCTTTTCAAGGAATGGGATTAGATGGGCTTAAGCTGCTGCGGGAGGCTGGCGACAAATTCAACCTCTTGGTCATTAGTGAAGTGATGGAAATCTCCCAAATCGGCGAGATGCTTCCCTATATCGATATTTTCCAGGTCGGCGCGCGCAATATGCAGAATTTCAATCTACTGCGCGAACTGGGGAAAATTAAAAAGCCGGTGTTGTTGAAACGTGGCATCGCCGCGACCCTCGAAGAGCTGCTGCTTTCAGCCGAATACATTATGTCGGGAGGGAACTACCAGGTAATTCTCTGCGAGCGCGGCATTCGTACCTTCGAGACCTACACCCGCAATACTTTGGACATCTCCGCCATCCCTGTGATCCAAAAGCTGTCGCATTTGCCCATGGCATCTGATCCATCGCACGGAATCGGTATCCGCGATAAAGTTGCGCCCATGGCGCGGGCATCAGTGGCCGCCGGTGCAGACATGCTGTTGATCGAGGTGCACCAGGACCCCGACAAGGCGTTGTCCGACGGCGCGCAATCACTTTACCCCGAGCAGTTCGCCACTTTGATGGACGAGCTGCGCATCATCGCGCCAGCCGTGGGGCGAACCATTGCCAAGAGTCAATGACCCGGCGAATCCTGACAGTGTTCAAAGATTCGCTTATGATGCCCATGCAGCCGCTCACCTCTCATGCGCATTCGCCAGATCACGATTGTCGGCGTAGGTTTGGTCGGCGGATCTTTTGGCCTTGCGCTGAAAAAGCATAAGTTCCCAGGCCGCGTTGTTGGATGCGACAATTCTGCCGTCCTTGAACGCGCCTGCGTTGGCGGCGCAATCGACGAAGGTCATGCAGATCCGGCCGAAGCCGCACACGGCAGCCAGCTCATTCTGCTGGCGACGCCGGTTGGGGTCATACTCGATTTAATCCATCGCTTGGGACCATCGCTTCCTCCCCGTACGCTGCTCACCGATGTCGGCAGCACCAAAGCTGCCGTTATGTCGCAGGCACGGACGGTTTTCGGCAAACGCGTAAGCTCCAATTTTCTCGGCGGACATCCAATGGCCGGTAAGGAGCATTCAGGGATTGAATTTGCTGACCCTGATCTATTTCGAGGTTCTCCCTGGTTCTTAACTCCGTCTCCAGGCCAGAACCTGGACGATGAGATCACCGGCGAATTTCTGTACTGGGTTGAGAGAATGGGCGCAGGAATTGCCAGCCTCGATGCCGCCGAGCATGATCAACTTTGTGCCTGGATCAGCCATCTCCCGCAAATGATTTCAACCGCCCTCTCGGGGGCGCTGGTTGATCAATACGGAGAGGATGCGCCACTGCTCGAAGCCGGTGGCCGCGCCTTAAGGGAAATGACGCGTATTTCGTCGAGCCCGTATTCGATGTGGCGTGATATCGCGATTACCAATAAAAAAAACATTCAGCGCGCAATACAGAAAGTTGAACAGCGGCTTGCCCATATCCGTGAAAATCTCGATACCCGGGAACTGGCAGTGGACTTTGAGCGGGCGCACCTTCTAAAGAAGAATTCGGCCGGCCGTTAACGCTCAACGGCAGAGCTGCGTTTCATTTAAAATCAAAACTTAATGAATAAGGTTGTCAAAAACGCTGACGAAGCGATCGCCGATATCTTCGACGGCGCAACGATTATGATCGGCGGGTTTGGCCTGTGCGGCATCCCGGAGAATCTTATTCGCGCTTTGGTTCGCAAGGGCGTAAAAGGGCTGACGACGATCAGCAACAATGTTGGAGTGGATGGTTTCGGAATGGGACAACTGCTCGCCGCCGGCCAAATCCGCAGACATATCGGCACTTACGTCGGTGAAAACAAACTGCTGGAGCAGATGGTGCTGCAAGGCAGCGTCGATCTCGATTTGGTGCCGCAAGGGACATTCTCCGAGCGGATTCGCGCCGGGGGTGCAGGCATCCCCGCTTTTTTTACCCCCACTGGCGTTGGGACAATCGTTGCCGAAAAGAAAGAAGTACGAGAGTTCGAAGGGCGCGCCTATGTGATGGAGCATGCCCTTAAGGCTGATTTTGCGTTCGTGAAAGCGTGGAAGGGCGACAACTGGGGAAATCTGGTTTATCGCAAGACGGCGCGCAATTTCAATCCCATGATGGCCACCGCTGCTAGGGTGACCATAGCCGAAGTGGAACATCTGGTCGCGGTCGGCGAGTTGGAACCAGATCGTATTCACACTCCAAGCGTCTACGTGAAACGAATTTTCCAGGGTGAAACGTTCGAAAAGCGGATTGAGAAGGTTACCGTTAGGAAAGTGAATTAGATCCGCATGCATACCTCACTCAAATGGGTTAAAGATGGCGAGAAGCGCGAGCGTATCGTTAAGCGCATCGCCCGCGAACTGCGCGACGGTTTTTACGTCAATATTGGGATTGGAATGCCAACGCTCGTTGCGAATTACGTGCCCGCAGGCATGGACGTGGTTTTGCAAAGTGAAAACGGGATGCTCGGGATCGGTCCCTATCCCATCGACGGCCAACAGGATTGCGACCTCATCAACGCCGGCAAAGAGACCATCACCGAAATGCCGGGCACCGCATATTTTTCAAGCGCGGATTCGTTTGCCATGATCCGCGGCGGCCACATTGATTTAAGCGTCCTGGGCGCAATGGAAGTGGATGAAGAAGGGAACCTCGCCAACTGGATGATCCCGGGAAAAATGGTGAAGGGAATGGGCGGGGCCATGGACCTGGTAGCCGGAGCGCGACGCGTCATTGTGGCGATGGAGCACACCACCAAGGACTCTCAGTCCAAAATTTTGAAGAAATGCACGCTTCCGCTGACCGGCGCAAAAGTAGTGGACATGATCGTCACCGAAATGGCGGTGATCGAAGTGACCCCGCAGGGGTTGGTGCTGAAGGAAGTCGCGCGCGGCCTGACAGCAAATGACGTGCAGGCAGCGACCGAAGCGCATTTGACTATCAGCCCAGATCTTGGAACCATGGCGTAGCGTCCGGTTGATCATCCCTTTCTGCTGCGCGCCATCGCTTCCCGCGACTCTTTATCTGCGGTTCGCCGCCGTTCGGTTTCACGTTTGTCCCAAAGTTGTTTGCCTTTGGCGAGCGCGAGCTCGACTTTCACCTTTCCAGACTTGAAATACATGCGCGTGGGAATCAAAGTGAGCCCGCGTTGCTGCGTCTTGCCAATGAGCTTGCGGATTTCTTCGCGGTGCATCAGCAGCTTGCGGGTGCGAAGCTCTGCGTGATTAAAGATATTTCCGTGCTCGTACGGCCCAATATGACAGTTCAACAGCCATAGCTCGCTATCTTTAATCAATCCATATGCATCTTTCAGATTAGCCTGTCCGTCGCGCACCGCCTTGACTTCGGTACCGGTGAGCGCGACCCCGGCTTCAAATTTTTCCAGAAGGAAATAATTGTGGGACGCCTTGCGGTTAACGGCCGCGTCCCGCTCCCCTGCAGCCGTGGGCTCCCGGCGGGGGTTCTTCTCCGGGTTTGGCTTGGTTAGATGGGCGGTCTGGCGGGCCATGGCTTGAATCAGGGTAACTCAATTGGCTGTGGGCCGGAGGTTACCTGCTCCGTTAACTAGTATTTGCCGCTAAGTCCATAGGGATTAAGACTTAAGTCTACAATTAGAGGTACAGTCGACTCTAATTTATGGTTGCGCCCGATGCTATAATTGCGCCATTCGCGTCTTCTCCGACGGAATGGGAACCCCTCACCCCACCAAATGGAAGACTGCCTGCGAGGGACCACTGATGAAACATGTGATTCGCCCGGCGGCGATTTTTACGCTCGTCGCAGCCTTGACTCTATCCATTTACGCGGAAACCTCTAAGTCCCTGTATAACAAGGGCAAGGACGCTGAAGCCCGCCAAAACTACGAGCAGGCTTACGACTTCTACAAGGCCGCTTACGACCAGACTCCGAAAGATTTGCGCTACCGGTCCGCCTTTGAACGCCTTCGCTTTCTGGCCGGGGCGTCGCATATTCACCGCGGGCAACTGCTCCGCGATGCCGGGCAGCTCGATGCCGCTTTGGCGGAATTCCAGAAAGCTGCCGCCATAGATACCTCAAGCTTCATTGCCCAGCAGGAAATAAAACGCACCCAGCAGATGATCGAGACCCAAAAAGAGCCAGCGCCCCGGGCTTCGGCGGGCCCCTCTGTCGGTCTGCAAAAGCGTCTGGAAGAAGCCCAGGGGCCCGTTGATCTCGCGCCTATTTCAAGCATCCCGATCACGCTGAAGCTCACCGAAGATACCAAAGTCATTTATGAAACTGTGGGCAAGCTTGCCGGGATCAATGTCCTGTTCGATCCCGATTACACCTCTCGGCGCGTCAAGATTGAGTTGAATGGCGTTACCCTGGAAGAAGCGCTCCAAATCATTGCGCTGGAATCGAAGACCTTCTGGCGGCCTGTAACTCCAAACACAATTTTCGTCGCCGCCGATAATCCTGCCAAGCGTAAGGACCTGGAACAGAGCGTCATCAAGACTTTTTATCTTGCGAACCTTTCGCAGCCCACAGAATTGCAGGACGTAGTAAATGCCCTGCGTCAAATTCTGGAGATTTCCCGCATTCAGCCATTGCCTTCGCAAGGCGCGATCGTGGTACGTGGCACTCCTGACCAGATCGCTTTGGCGCAGAAATTAGTTGGCGACCTCGATAAATCCAAGCCTGAAGTCATTGTTGATGTCGCGATCATGCAGATCAGCCGCGACAAAGTTCATACCCTGGGTGTGAGTCCTCCCACCAGCGTGACCGTGGCTCTGCAACCGAACATTAGTTCCACCGGAACCACCACCACGACTACCAACGGAGTTACCACAACCTCTCCATCTACGACCTCCGGGAGCGGCTCAGGCATCAACTTGAACTCGCTGGCTAACTTGAACGCCACCGACTTTCAGGTAACGATTCCATCCGCTACTGCCACTGCGCTGTTCAGCGACAGCGACGTTAAGCTGATCCAGAATCCGCAGATTCGCGCCGTGGACGGACAGAAGGCCTCACTCAAGATTGGTGATCGCGTTCCCGTCGCCACGGGTTCATTCCAGCCTGGTATTGGCGGCGTCGGAATCAATCCGCTGGTGAATACGCAGTTTCAGTACCTCGATGTGGGCGTGAATATTGACATCACTCCGAAGGTGCATGCCGGACGCGAAGTCACGTTGAAAATCACCATGGATATTTCCTCGGTGACGTCCTACACCAATATCGGCGGGATCAGCCAGCCGGTCATCGGACAGAGAAAAATTGAGCATGAAGTGCGCCTGAA
>JAFAWN010000017.1 GCA_019241735.1 Terriglobales bacterium | reverse complement strand
GTGCGATCCCGGTTCCTAGTAATGCGAGTTGAGCATAGTTTCTGCCATTGAGCGGCAGGGTGTTGATCGTCTTACTGTTGACCACCTGCCCCAGCTCGGAGGTTTCGGTTTCGAGCTGCGCGCCTTCCGTTGTTACATTAACTACTTCCACCAGGCTGCCGACCTCCAGCACCACATTTGCGGAGGTGTGCTCCTGAACATCCACGGTGATGGGCCCGGCGACTGTCGTCTTGAACCCTGCTTTCTCTACCGTCACTTTATAGTGGCCTACTTTTAACGGGCTTGCGGTATATTCGCCGTGCTCATTGGTGGTGATGGCAACAACAGTGCCGCGATCCACGTCGGAGATGGTCACCTTTGCGCCGGCTATCAGTGCCCCGCTCGGATCGGTAATCCGTCCGACGATCGATCCCGCGTCTTTCTGAGCCACACAGAAAACACAACCGGGGGCGATGATAATTAGGATTTGAAACAGTACGGAAAGGGCACGGCGGACCGAAAGATGCCTCATAAGTTTGGTTTTTCGTATACTTGCGATTCGATACTTTTAGTTGCGAATAAGGTTAAAGTCAAGGCGAAAATTGAAGTCAGCCACTGCGCCCTACTGCAGTGGATTGCGCTGAGCCGGCTGGCGTAAATTTTCGGACCGTTGTGGACAAACGAAAGCAAACGCTATAAAAAGAAATGGCAAGATTGGTTTTTGTCTGAAGGTCGCCGAGCCGAGGTAAGCGTAATTCGCCCGGGAAGCTCACACACTCAATGCTTGATAACAAATTAGCGCAGCACAGCCCACGCGATGGGAGGGAAGGCGCTTCTATCTTGGGTGCCCATACCCGGACCGAAATTTTGTCCCAACCTGCATGCTGGCGCGCCTGCCTGCAAGAGGTTCAGGCGAGCGGCATCCTTGAAGAAATTTCCAACAACTTAAAAGGCCGGGACGAGTGGATTTTTGTCGGATGCGGTTCGAGCTATTACCTGGCATTTACCGCAGCTGCCAATATGAGCCGCGCGTGCCCGGGGATACGCGCACGGGCAATTCCTGCTTCCGAGCTTTTGCTTTATCCAGAATTGGCCTTACCTCGAAGGTCCAAGGTGAATATTGCCGTATTAATCTCACGCTCGGGACAGACTTCTGAAGTGCTCGAAGCCGGCCAGATGTTGCGCTCGCGCGGCGTGCAAACTCTCGCGATCACGTGCGCGTCCGCTCAGCCATTGGCAATTCAGTCCGATATGGCCGTCGTTTTATCGTCGGCCGATGAGCAGAGCACGGTCATGACGCGGTCGTTTACCTCCATGCTGCTTGTGCTTCAGGGATTGATAGCCACAATTGCCGGAGACCGGTCGTTTTTTCCCTCCATCCCCAGGATATGCGCGGTCGCCGAAGACCTGCTGGGCCATCTCCCAACGAAGATTTGCGATTTCGTACAAGCGCACGAGTTTTCAGATTATGTCTATCTGGGCCAGGGGCCTTTCTACGGCCTGGCTTGCGAGGGCGCGCTGAAGATCACGGAGATGTCGGTATCCTACGCGCAGTCATTCCACACTTTGGAGTTCAGGCATGGGCCCAAGTCCATCGTGGCCAAGGATACCTTGCTGATATTTTTCCTTTCCGAACATGGGTATGCCGCCGAACGCGACGCGCTGGAAGAAATGAAGTCTCTAGGCGGCACGACCCTGGTAATTGTTAATGAAGCGGACGCCCGAATTCGCGCCGCGGCTGACTTTGTCGTCGAAACGCATTTGCCGGGCGAAGAGTATTACCGCCTGGGCCCTTGCCTTCTCGCTGCCCAGTTGCTCGGACTCTACACCGGAATTGAAAAGGGATTGAATCCAGACTCGCCCCGAAACCTCAATCGCGTAGTCTTGCTTGAGCAGGGGAGCTCAGTAAGAAAAAGTTCTGAAGACTCCGAACATGCCGCGCTTTGACGTAACCCTTGCGGGCGAGGTTAATCTTGACATCATCCTCTATGGTCTTCCGGAAAAATTACTTCCGGAGAGGGAAGTGCTCGCGGAATCTCTTACCACAACTCTCGGCGGTTCATCCGCCATCGTGGCGCACAACCTGGCAGCTCTGGGGAACCGGGTCGGATTTCAATCGCTGATCGGGGATGACCCCTTAGGCCGCATCGCTCTCGACCGGTTGAAAGAAGGTGGAGTTGACACCACGCTGGTGCGAAGCGCCTCCGCCAAAATGCAAACCGGTCTGAGCGTCATTTTGCAGCATGAAACCTGGCGAAGCATTCTGACTTATTCGGGCACCATCGCCAATTTGCGCTGGGATGACCTTGATTTTAATTACCTGACGGACTCACGGCATTTTCATTTTTCATCTTTTTACCTTCAAACCGCGCTCCAGCCTCGCGTGGCGGAGTTGTTTAAGAAGCTGAAGGCCGCGGGCCTCACGATTTCACTCGACACGAATGATGATCCCGATGATCGTTTTGCCGGGGGGATCGAAACCGTTCTTTCATTGGTGGATGTGTTCATGCCGAATGCGCATGAACTAAAAAAGATTGCCGGGACGGATGACGTTGAAGCCGCCATTGCCAAATTAGCGACAATCGTGCCTCTGGTGGTGGTGAAGCTGGGCGCCGACGGCGCAATTGCGCAGCAAGCGGCGAAGCGCTTCGTCAGCCCTCCTGTAAGACTCGAGGTTGTTGATCCCGTAGGCGCAGGCGACAGCTTCAACGCCGGGTTCCTTACGCAATATGTGCGCGGGAAGGATATTCCAACTTGCCTGGCTCAGGGAAACCTTGCCGGCGCACTGTCTACCACCCGCCCCGGGGGCACAGAGGCCTTTCGCGACCAGACCCACCGGGAGGATTTCTTTAGGAGACACGGCGGACGTGAGGGATTCGTTACGGCTGTGGAGTAACTTCCAACAGCAGGTGGTCGGAAAAGTCCGCATTCAATTTTGGATCGATGCCTGCCGCAGCCCGGACCGACCCCAAATCTTTTCCGGAACCATAATCCATAACGCGGTAGGTTCCCGGTTTTAATCCCCGAAGAGTAACTTCGCCTTTCCAGGGACT
>JAFAWN010000004.1 GCA_019241735.1 Terriglobales bacterium | reverse complement strand
ATTCCTCCGTGGCCCGGAATGCCAAAGGGGCTGGACTGGCCGGCGGTCAGGGACGCCGCCGAAACGGCCTGGCAACAGACGGTGGATTCGTTCTTTGCCAGCCACCTCAAGCTGGCTGAGATTATCAAGAGCTTTGGAGATGAGCGCTTGGAGGCGACTGTTCCTGGCAGGACGTACAATTTCTATCGGCTCTTCCAAAGCACGACGCAACACGCCGTTTATCATTTAGGCCAGATCGCCATCCTCAAGAAGGCCCTGGGATGAGTTTCTGAACGGACACAGAATTTGAAGGAACATCATCGCGTGATGAAGGCTCTGGTTCTAACCGCGTTCCTGTTGGCTGCTAGCAGCTTGCTTGCTGGTAGTGGGAATCCTGATGCTCAACAATTGCTGATAGCGGCAAAGCAACAGGCAAGCCTGTTTCAAGACCATAGCCCGCTCCAGCTTGACGTGGATTTCGTTGCGCAAGTCAATGTGCCTGAACCGGGGCACCTGACGCTTAAGTGGGAGTCAACTGAGCGCTGGTGGCGAAGAATTGTTATGGCCAACTTCGAACAGATTGAAGTTCACAATGGCGACAGGCTTTACACCAGCCGCAATGCAGGGTTCACGCCACTTCGTCTCCGCGAACTGATCAGCTTGCTTCAATTTTCGGAAGTCTCTGAAAGACAGATCTCGAAGAAACAGAGGCAACGCGTAGAAGGTGGGGTCGGCTTAACCTGCTTGCAGGTTCAGCCGCAGGAATCCGGTGAGCACCATGAGGTGTGCCTTAATTCTGCCACACATGAAATTGTGAGCGACGAATGGCAGCGATCGCCCGATGAGAAGCGTAGAGAACAATACAGCGACTACTTCGATTTTCGCGGGCATCGCTATCCTCGAAGCCTTCAGCTGCTCGTGAACGGAAGTAAAGTAATTACAGCCAACGTAACCAATTTGGCAAGCGCTGATTTTGACCAAGCCCTACTGGTCCCGCCGAAGGGAGCGATTGAACGTCGTCGATGTAAAGATATGAAGCGCGCTGCCCCCATCAGGACGCCCGACCCGCTTTACCCAAAGTCCGCCAGCCAAAACAGGTCAATAGGAGACACGACGGTCGCTATGACAGTCCTTACTGACGGGTCCGTTACTGACATTCAGCTGATCGGCAGCTCCACGCGCGCTATGGACGATGCCACTCTGCAAACCTTGAAGAGCTGGCGGTTCAAGCCGGCTATGTGCGGAAACGAGCCCGTTGTGTCGGACATCGAGGTAGTTGTGAGCTTTCGGATGCGATGAACATAGGATTTGATTCCCGCTAACCGGCAGATTACGCTTTCCACCGGTCAACCGCTTCCCACCACAATAACCGCAGCCACTCATAGAAATCCGTTTTTGCCCACTCCCGCCGCCGCCACCATGCCATTCCGAATTCTGACGGATCATACGCAGCGGCGACGGTGTAGCTGCGGCCGGGAAAGTCATGCCGGAAGATGCCCAGCGCACGTCGCGTGTGGAAATCGGAAGTTACCAGCAGAATTTTATGAGCGCCCACGGCATCCAAACACCGGGATGCCTCTTTTGCTTCCGCTTTCGTGGACAATCCGTAAATTGGACATATCGTAACGGAGGCTGCTTCGGGCAGCGTCGCTACGTATTTTTGCGCCAGGTCAGTTTCGCTCCACTGGAAGATTTTGGCGTCGCCGGGGACATCGAGAACCATCGTCGGTGCGTACCCCCGGTCCAGTAACTCCAGACCACGGGCCGGCCTGCGGTCGGTCTCTCCGGCGAGGACCAGAATCACATCGGCTTTCTGCGGCCGGTCCACGACCAGGAATCGTGCGGAAGCGGCGAATACGGCCAGCACGGTACCCATCACAGCGAGACTAAGTGCGGTTTTGCGCATCAAGGTACCGTCAGGAAACACCGTTAGCGGTGACCAGAGTAATCACGGTTCCCAAAAATTATCCGCGGAACCCCGTCGAAACTGCGAATCTATATCTAAGGCGTTCAGCTGCCACGCGGCTGCGTGCTAAGATTTCAATCACAGTCCTTTCATCACAATCATGGCTATAAATACCGCGCCCACAACCTTATTTTCTGAATTGAAGCATAAGACCGAAAGACAACAGGCCCGGGTCGCCGTCATCGGACTCGGGTACGTCGGACTTCCGCTTGCTCTTTTATATAGCGAACAGGGATTCCCGGTCACCGGATTCGACATTGACGCGCGCAAAGTATCCACGATTGCTGCCGGCGGTTCCTATATTTTCAGGATTCCCGCGACCGAAATTCAAAGCGCCCGTTCCCGCGGCTTCGAAGCTACCGCAGATTACTCGCGGCTGACAGAAATGGACGTGGTCATCATATGCGTTCCCACGCCGCTGAACGAATATCACGAACCTGACCTGAGTTACATCACAGATACCGCGAAATCCATCGCTCCGTATCTGCGCGCCGGCCATTTAGTAATCCTGGAAAGCACAACTTACCCAGGGACCACCGAAGGAGTTCTGGTGCCGATTCTTGAAAGCGGGAACCGGCATGGGTTAAAGGCTTCCAGAAATTCAAAGGAAAACGATCAGGCAGAAGACAACGTATTCTATGTCGCCTTTTCTCCCGAGCGTGAAGATCCGGGCAACCAGACTGTCGCCCGCCGCGATATCCCCAAAGTGGTTGGCGGACTGGATGCTCAGGCCAGTGAGCTGGCTGCGGCGCTTTATGGCGCAATTTTCAATCGCGTAGTCAGAGTTTCATCGCCGGCAGCGGCAGAGATGACCAAGCTGCTGGAAAACATCTACCGCTGCGTGAATATTGCCCTGGTCAACGAATTAAAGCTGCTCTCGTTGCGCATGGGCCTGGATATCTGGGAAGTCATTGCCGCCGCCTCCACCAAGCCGTTTGGCTTCCACCCCTTCTATCCCGGGCCCGGTCTGGGCGGACACTGTATCCCGGTGGATCCGTTTTATCTTTCCTGGAAGGCAAAGGAGTGGGATTTCCGCACCCGATTCATAGAACTCGCGGGCGAGATCAATTCCAACATGCCATATCACGTTCTGGAATCGGTCAGCAAGGCCCTGAACCAGCATAAGAAAGCATTGAACGGCGCCAAGATCCTGATACTTGGGGTCGCTTATAAGAAAGACATCGACGACCTGCGGGAATCACCGGCGCTGACCATCATCGAACTGCTGCAGAAGGAAGGCGCCGAAGTCAGCTACAACGATCCCTATTTTCCGGTGGTTGGAAAGGGGCGGAAATACGACCTCCAGATGAAGTGCGTGCCGCTGGACAATCTTGGTCAGTACGATTGCGTGTTGATCGTCACCGACCATTCGGATTACGACTATGCCCGCATCGTGCGCGAGTCACAACTCGTAGTCGATACCCGGAATGCCACCCAGGGCATTCAAAGCCCGAAAATCGTCCCCTGCTGAGATTGAAGTCTTGCGGAAACTTTCGTCCGCGCAAGCTTGCCTTCCAGAGCTCAATAAGTACGACTCAATGGAATCCCACCGCGGCCATCGCGGAGAGCACTTCGGGGTTTTTCATAAAAGTATTCCAGACGAACCCGCTCCTCTGGTTCTCTGCCATCAGCATCGTGATTCCTGTCTGCAGGCCGACGACGTCGGGATCAAACCATCCGGTCAACGGGTTGAATGCGCCGACGAATCCGTAACGCTGCGCCGCTTG
>JAFAWN010000238.1 GCA_019241735.1 Terriglobales bacterium | reverse complement strand
GGCCAAATCTTGTCAGCCGCGAATTTCTACTGCCAAAGTTTAGGTAAGCTCTGCTTCAGCAAAAGAGAGTGTAAAAGATTTCCACAAAATGTCTCTTGACAAAGCGTTGTATGATGCGCGGGCTGGGGACGCCAGTCCCCATCCGGCCCCGTTCAGATTACAAATTCGACTAACTAGAAGGAGAAGTGCGTATGACTAAATCGCGATTGGTATTGTTGCTCTCAGTTATCGTCCTGACTTTAGGCGCCAAGCAGTTGATGGCTACGACGGCCGTAGTTGGTAGCTGTAAGCCAGGGCCCCCCACCTATCCCACCATTACCGCTGCGCTTGCGGCGACGCTTCCACCATTTTGGTCTGCCCCGGCACCTATCCTGAGCAGGTCCATATTACATATCCTGTGACCATACAAGGTATTGCCAGCGGGAATTCGGATCTGGCCAGGATAGTGGCCAGCGGTGTTACATTTACCAGCACGACCGATGATTTCGGGACCACTATTTACGCTCAGGTTTGGGTCGACAACGTCACTTCTGGTAACGTAAACCTGACCAATCTCACCGTCGATGGCACCGGCAATAGTGTTGCCTGTCCGGCCGCAGTCGTCGGAATTTACTACCAAATCTCAAGCGGCACAGTTAACCGGGACACTGCCGAAAATCAAAGCACCTACAATGCTACGGGTTGCGGTTACGGCATCGAAATACAAGGTGGGGCCGCGAATCCGACGGTAACTGTTCAAAACAGCAGCGTCCACGATTTCGACAGCACCGGCATTCAAACCGCGACCAATGCGAACACGCCCGAGGTTAACGCCACGATCAAGAGTACGTTTGTGCACATCAACAATCCTAATGAGAGAGGAATCGTGCTCAATACCGGCACGGCTAACACTGTGACCGGAAATACGGTTGAGGGCGCCAGCCCGGCTGCGATAGAGTCTCTTGGGTCGAGCTCCTTCGGAACCGTAACGAGCAACCACGTGACCAGCGGAACCATTGCTGCTCACGGGGACAATGTTTCCTTTTCCAGCAACAATATTTACAACAGCGACGTCGCAATTAATCTGCTTTCCGCACTGGCCCCGGTCAAAGCGAACAATATTTACAATGCCGGAGTCGGTATCGAATTCAATTGCGTTGCAAATAACAACGTCAACAGTAATACGATTAATGACACCGCCACAGCGCTCGACCAAGTGCCATCCGGGGTTACATCAAACAACGTCTATTACAACGTAGCTACAATCCGCACCAGTTGCTAAGCTGTTCAGAAATGTCCCGACAAAAAGAGCTGCTTCTTCTCAAGAGGCAGCTCTTTTTGGCGTTGTTATTCCGAGCACTAACGTGACCACCAGATACAGAGTGTTTGACGGCCGACGCTACGACGTAAATACTACGGGCCACGGTGTGTTGGGTGCTGATGGCGGTTCTTTATACCCATGCATCCGAGGGGATACGGTTTTTATTATTCGATCAGCCCTTGCCGCACTGCATGAATGAAGTCGGTATAAGCTGGAGTGAACCCCGCGGCGCGCATGTCCGCGGCAATCTGCCCGCGATGGTAGGCAGAATGCATCACAACGTGCAACAGCACATCTTGCTTCCGGTTGGTAAAGCTTTTGCCTTTGGTGTTTGTGTAGGCGATCGAATTTGAGAGTCCTTCCTCGCCTAGCGAAGCAAGATAGTTTTTCCAAAGACCCGCCAGTTGGAGGAATTCGAGCCGGCACTGTTCGAGCGTGAATTGCGGCCAGACGGGAAAGGTCTGCTCTTGCTTCAACAGTCGCTCGAGCCACAATCTTTCCGCGGAAGCGATGTGCGCAAGCAGATTTATGGAGCGCAACGGCGGCGCCTCCAGGGCTTGCAACGAGGCTAAGACTTCGCCATTCGCCCACTGGTCATAAGAGAAAAGGCTCCGGATATGTTCAAGCAAGCTCATTGGGTGGCTCTAACTATAGGACGTGTCGAGGAGTCCGCAGAATTTCCCCTTAGTGAGCCTGCGCTATAGCCTTTTCCAAAGTATCAGCAGCTTTGCCGATTCCCTTTGCGACATTTTCGATCACTTGCGCAACCTGCGGAATTTGCGCGTCCGCTTGCTCCCACTTTTTCTCATCCATATATTCGCGGACGGCTGCGATTGGCTTGGCCCCGTAACCGGTATAGGCGCCGGGGGCGTAAATCTGGTTCTTGAACCATGGACGTTCCGGGAGCCCCTTCTCATTCAAGAACAGGCGAGAGATCTTAAGCAATTCGGCGTTGACTGACTCGAAACCATGGGTGGAAAGCGGCAGTGAACCTTTTGCCTGCCAGTCCGCGATAATTTTCGAGTAACGCTCTGAGCTTTTTTTCAGCGAGTCAATCGCATTTTTCATCGGAGCAAAATTCATGTAAGGCGGCACGGTCTCAACCGGCGGCGGGACGGATGGCCTCCGGGGATCAGTCAAAGCGGCAAACACACCTTCTTGTAACTGCAGGTTGCGCTCGGCAAATTCCTCTTGTTTGTCTTTCAGAAGCTTTTCTAATTCTTCCTCGTACTTTGCGATCGCGTCCGCTTGTGCGGAGTAATCATAGGGGAGCAGGTCGGCATCGGCGAGCCGCATGATTGAGGTACCCCCGGTCTGGGCTAGCGCGCGCCCATAGACAAAGTCGGTGTCGATGAAATGGGTGTACCAGTAGAAATCGTCGTAGATCGAATGGTACTGATCGCCATCTTCCTCGCCGCCGAAGTCGATGCTTAAGGTTGGTATTCCGGCAAAATCCTGAAAGGCGGTATAGTCTGACCCGTCCCCCAGGGCAGTTACAACCAAGTCCTTGCGCTTGCGGAGATCCTTGCGCTCTTCCGCGTCTTTCGCTTTAGCGATGCTGAAAAGATGAGAGCGCTGGAAGACCGACAAGTGGGTTTCCGGATCCTCAACATCGCGGGCCACTCCGCTGACGAAACCCTGTAAATCCTGTGTCCCGCCGGGAAAGAAGTATCCCCTTTCGTTGCTGTCAGAATTGATATACGCCACCGCGTGCTGCCGCAGCTCATTAAGATGGGTTTCAACCCATTCCACGGAGCCCAAAAGGCCAGGCTCCTCTCCGTCCCAGGCGCAATAGATAATCGTTCGTTTCGGAGTCCACCCCTGGCGATGTAGCTCGCCCAACATGCGCGCCTCTTCCAGCATCGCGGCTTGACCGGAGATGGGATCGTCGGCGCCGTTTACCCACGCGTCGTGATGATTGCCGCGAATGACCCACTGCCCGTCGTCCGCCCCGCGCAAGGTTGCGATCACGTCGTAGATTGGTTTGATGTCCCAGTTGGAAACAACTTTCAGGTGAACTCGCGCGGGCCCGGGACCGATGTGGTAAGTGATGTTGAGGGCTCCTCGCCAACTCTCCGGAGCGACTGGGCCTTTAAGCGCCGAGAGCAGTGGCAGCGCGTCCGCATATGAAATTGGGAGCACGGGAATCTTGGTAATGGTCTTCGCTTCGTGGATCGAGAGCCGTTTGGCGTCAGCGGTGGCGCCCACGCCTGGGGTTAAGGGATCCCCAGGGTAATCCGTGTCCATCACGCTGCCGCGCTGTACTCCATCTCGCGGTCGCCAGCCTCCAGCGGGATAATCGTCCCCCTCGAAGAATCCGTCGGCCTTGGGATCGGTGTAGATAATGCATCCGATGGCCCCGTGCTCGGCGGCGACCTTGGGCTTAATCCCGCGCCAGCCCTGGCCGTATCGCGCAATGACGATCGCGCCCTTGACCGAAATTCCCAGGCGATCCAGTTGTTCGTAGTCCTCACGATTCCCGTGGTTCACGTACACCAGCGGCGCGGTGACGTCTCCGTCAGCGGAGTACGCGTTGTAGGTGGGCAGTTGCTCCGTAGTTTGGTTTGAAGTGGGATCTACTGCCAGCGCAGGCTCCTGCAACTTTGCTCGAAACTTTGCCGGCTCCACGAGTTCCAGGAGACGTTCTTTGGGAGTGGGAAACAAAACATTGAAGGTTTCAATTCTTGCCTCGAATCCCCATTCCTTAAATTTCGTCAGTATCCATTCCGCGTTGTCTTTATCGTATGGCGACCCCACGTGATGCGGACGCGCGCTGAGACGGCGCATATTTTCGCGAATGTTCCCGGGCGCAATGCCCTGTTGAAACTTCTTCTCCCAAGAGCGTTCAATCCCGGAAGTGTCCGCAGTGTATCCCGCAAGATGCGCCATGCCTTCCGGACTGACGGCGGATTCTGTTTTGGATTGGGCCGCAATCGCGGGAACGACTGCCAGCACGAACCAACATACTGAGGAAAGCTTCATAACCAGGCTCCTGGGAGATGGCGTGTTTAAGGGAAACGCATGGAGTGACGATGTAATGAGTGCGCGGAAGCCTCAATGGTTTGGCAATTGCGCGCCCCGAAATTTAATCCATTGATCATGCACGATGCAACAAATAATGGAAATGGCGGCATCACAACAGACGTATCGTCCACAAATCCGCGCCGAAAAGAGAATTCAAATGGGCTCAACAATATTCAAGACAATCGGAGTAGCAAGCTCCGTAATTGCTATCGCGCTGAGTGCAAGCATGCAAACGCACGCCCAAGCCAAGACTTCGTATCCCAGCATGGCCCCGTTAGATCAATACTTGATGCCGGATCGAAACGCCGAAATAGCCCTGGCTCGGAGTGCAGCCCCAGATTCGATATCTCACGATGCAAAAGTTCTGGTCCTTGGGCCGCATGGGTATGAAACTGCCGTCGCCGGCACGAATGGTTTCATATGCATCGTGGAGCGAGGGTGGATGGGCCCTTTTGACGGCGATGACGCCGCTAATTTCTGGAACCCTAAAATTCGAGGTCCGGTGTGTTTTAATCCGCCGGCTGCGCGCTCTATCCTTCCATTGACGTTCAAGAGAACCGAGATGATATTGGCCGGTCAATCCAAGACTCAAATAAAAGAAGGAATTAAAACATTCATGAAGCAAACACTGCCGCCCCTAGAGCCGGGAGCGATGTCCTACATGATGTCGAAAGAGCAGTATCTCACTGATGGCGAGCACCACAACTGGATGGCTCACTTGATGTTTTACACTCCGCTTATGGAGGGCGCTGCTTGGGGAGCAGATCTATCTCATTCTCCCGTCATGCTGAATCCACAATTCAGTGGCGCTCCCGAACCAATCGACGTATTCATGGTTCCCGCGGGGTGGTGGTCAGACGGAACGCCAGATCCAGTTAAGGTGAGATAACGACGCCTGAATGCGATAACAGCGGTTATGTTTTAAGCGTGGGTGCTTTAAGCGTGGGTGCCCTTCGGCCATGATTGGTCTTCTGGGGCGTCTCGTGATTGATTCAGCGACAGCTCCTTTGATAACGCGCGTGATCTAATACACGTTCGCCCATTCCTATTGTTAGGGAGCCCCTGGTGTCTATCCCCTTAGAAGATTACGCCATGATCGGAGACTGTCACACCGCCGCGCTGGTTTCAAAGCAGGGTTCGATTGACTGGCTTTGTTTCCCCCACTTCGATTCCGGGGCATGTTTTGCTGCGCTCCTCGGTACACCCGACAACGGCCATTGGACGATTTTCCCCCAGGAAC
>JAFAWN010000065.1 GCA_019241735.1 Terriglobales bacterium | reverse complement strand
TGTGCCGCAGTTCGAGCAGGCAGTTAAGGACGAGATTCTTGCCGACAAGGTTCGCGCACTGGTGACTGGCAGCGCGGTAATCAGTGATGCAGAAATCCGTCAGGAGTTTGAGAAGCAGAACTCGAAAGTGAAGTTCAGCTACGCGTTGTTCCGCAAAGATGACATCCTGAAAGAGATTAATCCAACAGATCTTGAGCTCAGGGCGTTCTACGACCGTAACAAGGCGGGCTACAACAACTCGATCCCGGAAAAACGCAAACTGCGATATGTGTTGATTGATACCGTCAGGATCGAGGCCCAAACTCCAATTACGCCAGATGATTTGCAGGGCTACTATCGCCAGCACCGGGAGGAGTTCCGCGTGCCGGAGCAGGTAAACGTCCGCCACATACTGTTTAAAATTCCGCCGCCAGGCGCCTATGGCAAAGTCGATCAGAAGGCCGCGGATGCAGCGCGAAAGAAAGCCGATGACGTATCAAGGCAATTGAAAGCCGGCGGGGATTTCGCAGAATTGGCAAAAAAGTATTCCGAGGACACTGATACCGCGAAAAATGGAGGCTCCCTGGGATGGATCCAGCGTGGCAGGTTCCCTGCTCCGGCGGTCGAGCAGGCGGCATTTTCACTTCCGAAGGGCGCTGTCAGCGATGTAATCAATGCCGGTTACGCCTTCGATATCATTAAGGTTGATGATAAGCAGGATGCTCATTTAAAAAGCCCGGACGAGGTCAAAGAACAAATGACCGCCGCGTTGAGGCAATCCAAGGGATCGCAAGCTGCACTTGCAGAAGCCCGGGAGGTGCTCTCGCAAGCGCGTACCATCGGCCTCGACAAGGCCGCAGCGGCGAAAGGCCTCCAGATCGTCTCCACTGACTTTGTGAGCCGGACGGATTCGTTGCCGGGGCTGGGAGCCTCTCCGCAATTCATGGCTGCGGTCTTCAGTCAGCGCGACAAGTCGCCAGCGGACGAAGTGCAGCTGGCGCGCGGGGATGTAATTTTTGAAGTGACGGCCATCAAGCCTCCAGCAACGCCCACCTACGATGAGATCCGTGGCCGCGTGGAGACGGAATTCAAGAATGAGCGTGAAAGCAGCCTGCTGTCGCAGAAGACCCGCGAACTCTCTGACCGGGCTAAGACGGAGCACAGTCTAGAGAAGGCCGCCAAAGAACTGGGCGCCACATTGAAGACCAGCGATTTTGTTTCCCCCGACGGCCAAGTGCCAGACATTGGTTCGATGACCGGGCCGGCTTCTGTAGCTTTCACCCTGAAACCGGGTGAAATCAGTGGTCCGCTTACACTGGGGAATGCCGGAGCCGTGCTGGCAGTGATTGAAAAGCAAGAACCACCCGCCGGGGATTTCGCCGCCAAGAAAGATCAGATTCGCGACTCGCTCTTGCAGGCTAAACAGGGCGAATTATTCGGGCTGTTCGTCGCCAGCCTGCGTGATCGCATGGAAAAGTCGCGCCAGATCAAAATCAATCAGGAAGAAATGAAAAACCTGACCCGGGCCACAGGCGGTGCCAATCAGGGCGAGTAATCGACTTCGAAATTATTTTTTCTAATAAGACCCGAAACATCTCATCTCCAATGTCACTTCCCCGCGCTACTGGAATTTTGCTGCATCCTATATCTCTGCCATCTCGCGGCGGGATAGGAGACTTTGGTCCCGCGGCATACGAGTTTATCGACTTCCTGGCTGCTGCGCGCCAGGGTCTCTGGCAGGTGCTTCCCCTCGGCCCCCCGGCTCACGGTACATCTCCGTATTCCTCCACTTCCGCTTTCGCCGGAAACCCGCTGCTGATCAGCCTGGAACGGCTCGCAGAACATGGTTTGCTGGACGCTACAGCAGCGCGCGGACTCACGAAGGAAGTGGGTCCAATCGACTACGCTGAGGTCGCTGAACAGAAATTGCCTTTGGTCGCCGCCGCCGCAAAGTCATTTGCGAGGCGGGCGTCTGGGGACCTCCGCCGGCGGTTTGAACAATTCTGTACCACCAATGAATGGTGGCTTGAAGATTTCATTTTGTTCGACGTATTACGAAACCATCACGGCAAACAGTCGTGGAACCGTTGGCCGCGCGAACTGGCGTACCGTGAGCCTGCGGCTATGAAGAAAGCGAGCTCCGAGTACGCCGGGGAACTTGACAATGCGCGCGCTATCCAATTTCTTTTCTGGGAACAGTGGCGAGCTTTGCGCGCCGAATGTAGGCGCCGTTCGATTTCCATGGTGGGTGATATCGCGATCTTCGTTGATTACGACAGCGCCGACGTCTGGGCACATCGCGATTTATTTCGCATCAATCAGGATCTCGAACCCGAAGTAATTTCTGGCGTTCCTCCGGACGCTTTCAGCGCGAACGGGCAGCGTTGGGGCAATCCGCTCTACGACTGGGAAGCCATGGAAGCGACCGGCTATAAGTGGTGGATCCAGCGGCTGCGCTGGGCCACGCAAACTTGCGACTTTATCCGCCTCGATCATTTCCGCGGATTCGCACAGTTCTGGGAAATTCCCGCCCACGACGACACCGCCATTAACGGGCGATGGGTGGATGGCCCCGGCGACAAACTATTTGACAGGCTGCGGGAAGCCCTCGGGCCGTTGCCATTTTTTGCGGAGGATTTAGGTCTTATCACTCCCGACGTAATTGCCTTGCGCGAACGTCATAAGATTCCCGGCATGGCCGTATTGCAATTTGGGTTTGGCGATCCCGGAGCCCATATCTACCTGCCTCACCGTCTTACTTCAGACCGCGTCATTTATACGGGAACCCATGACAATGACACTACCCTGGGCTGGTGGAATACCAGCGCGACGAGGTATGAGCGCAGCGCCGTGGAAAGCTATCTGGGACCCTGTGAAGATGGAGTCAACTGGGCTTTCATTCGCGCGGTTCAAGCATCCGTTGCCGCTCTTTCGGTTGTGCCGTTGCAGGATATTCTCGGGCTGGGGAGCGAGGCGCGGCTGAACACGCCCAGCCAACAGACCGGGAACTATCATTGGCGTTTCCAGCCCGGAGTATTGACGGCTGACCTGGCCGCGCGCCTGGCGAAAATAGCGGAAGTTACCGATCGCCTGCCGCGTCCGCTTCCATTCAGCGATGAGGAGGACTTCGCCGCTTAGGCTCCAGTTCTCGGAAGAAAAAAAACCGGAGCCCGAAGACTCCGGTTAGTGGTTGGCGCGGTCGCCCGGATTAAAAATCGTTTACGCCGTACGCCGCGGGCGGAGATTCAAATCCCGCACCTGCGTGAGAATGCTCGACATCTGCATACCGTTCAGATCGGCGACAAACGGCATCAGTTCGGCGATGAACTGGTCCTGCATCAGTTCATGAATCTGTTCCTCGCGATTTCGCTCTCCTCCACTGAGCAGATCGGGCACCGTAACTTCCAGCGCCTTGGCCAGTCGCTCAAGTGAGGAAAGGGTTGGCGTCGCTTTCTCATTTTCGATCTTGGAAACATAGGTGCGCGGCACGGTCATCCGGGCCGCCAGTTGCCGCTGACTCAACCCGTTCCGCAGACGCATCGACCGGATCGAAGCAGCCAGATTCAGGTGCCCACGACTATGGTTTATGTCAGGAACCATCTGCGGAGGCGCTGGCAGCGCCACCGGTTCGGGTTCATCTTCATCCAACGAGGCATGACAGCGCCGGCAAAGGTCGTTGACGGTTCGAAACTGGACGAGCAGACAGCGGTCGCAGCGGACAACTTCCCGCGAATCCACCGGGGCAAGATTTGTAGCCATTAGAGTGGGAGTGCCAGAGCGGGCAAACCCTGGAATCCGAGGACGGATTCCATCGCGTTAATCTGCGACATTACTCACTCATTGTCAAGAGAAAATTCGCTGCGAATGTGAAATTGATCTTTGAAACGTGGAAAAGCTTCGCAAAACGGCCAGTGTTAATGGTCGATTTCGAAACCGGGGAAGTGTTTACCAACTGGGTTCCATGCTCACGTTACGCGTAAAAGCTCTCAGCGCAGTGCATCAGCAATTTTTCCGCTTGAGATCAGGTCCGCGATCCGCGTGAAGTCTTTATACATGACCCGGTCCTTCTCCACCGCGGGTGATACTGCTCTGATTGCCGCGTGAACACCCTGTCCTCTTTTGCCGGTCTTAAGCGGCGCCGCGAAATCTAGGGCCTGCGCTGCGGCCATGGCTTCAATAGCAAGAGTATTACGGGTGTTCTCAACAATGCGTTTTAGCTTCATTGCGGCGGTCATACCCATGGAGACGAAATCTTCCTTATTCCCCGAAGTGGTGATGGAGTCCACCGAGGCGGGATGCGCCAGAACTTTGTTCTCGCTGACCAGCGCCGCCGCCGTAACTTGCGGCATCATGAATCCCGAGTTCAACCCAGCCGCAGTGCAGAGGAAGGGCGGCAGGCCCTCGTTCAGCGCGGGGTTGACCAGGCGTTCGAGACGCCGTTCGGAAATTCCCGCCAGAGCGCTAATGGCGATGCCGAGGAAATCCAAGGCGAAAGCTAGCGGCTCACCATGAAAATTTCCTCCAGAGATAATGTCCCCCTCGCCCTCTTGATTGTCCTTGACGAACACCAGCGGATTATCGACTGCTGAATTTGTCTCGATCTCGAACACCCTGCGGCAGTGGGATATCGTGTCGCGTACCGCGCCGTGCACTTGCGGCATGCAGCGCAGCGAGTAGGCATCTTGAACGCGTCCACATTCACGATGAGATTCTCTGAGTTCACTGCCTTCCAGCATTCGCCGCAAATTCGCGGCGGTGATACCCTGGCCGGAATGGGGTCGAGCGTGATGAATGCGCGCATCGAAGGCGGCGTCAGTCCCGCGAAGCGAATCTAGAGACAAAGCGCCAATCACATCCGCTGAGTCAACCAACGTCTCTGCAGTCAGCACTGCCAGCGCACCGACAGCCAGCATAGCTTGCGTTCCATTGATTAACGAAACGGCCTCCTTGGCCTCGAGTACGACAGATTCAATACCGGCCCGGCGAAGAGCGTTACTGCCTGGAATTGGCGAATCGTTCTCTGCTAAACATTCGCCTTCGCCAATCACGACCAATGCCAGATGCGCTAACGGCGCCAGGTCACCACTGGCGCCCACGCTACCTTGAGAGGGGACGGCCGGTGTGACGCCGCGATTTAACATCTCGCAAAGAGCGTCGATCAAAACCGGGCGGATCCCTGAATAGCCCTTGGCAAGTGAATTGGCGCGGAGCAACATCATGGCGCGAGTTTCGGCGGCCGGAAGAAGGTCGCCAACTCCGACCGCGTGAGAGCGCACCAGGTTAAGCTGTAGCTCTCGGATTTGCGGCCCCGCAATCCGCACATCACTCATCTTGCCTACGCCTGTGGTGATAGCGTAAGAGGTTTTATTTCCAGAAACGAGCGCATCTACGACTGCTCGTGCGCGTTCGACATTTTTCCGGGCGTCGGGCGACAGCAGAACCGGGCGGCCGCCTACCGCTACTTCGCGGACCTGTTCCAGCGTCAGTTCATTTCCGTTAATGTGGAGTGCCTGCAAGAAATCTCGACTTTCACCGGCGATGACTGCATCCGTCAAAACTCATCGCGCACGACGGCTGCCTCGAAGACCCGGATATATTTGTCAGGCAGAGGAATCACTTTCATGTCTTTATCGATCACCACATGCGTGGTGCTGCCCAGTGCCAGCAACGCGTGGTCGTCTGCCTTGAATATCTCATATCCGAAATGCAAAACCGAACTACGCACGCGTTTTAAATAAGTGCGGACGACGATCTCATCATCATAATGCGCCGGCGCTTTGTAACGGCAGCAGGCATCAACAACGGCGATGTGGCACCCATCTACCTGCTCCATATCGCGGTAAGAAAAACCCATCTGCCGCAGGAGCTCAACCCGGCCAACCTCAAACCATATGAAATGGTTGCCATGATGGACCACGCCCATCTGGTCGGTCTCGGCGTAGCGCACGCGCAGCCTGGTTTCGCAAGTCACGCGATTGCCGTTCCGGGCTGGGTTCAATGCCCGCTCCAGCGTGGTTTGCGCTTCTCGAGAAATGACGAAACTCCCTCCCGGAAGTCAGCGGTCGAACGGATTTGCCCTCCTTCGGTCACGGCTTCCGCGATTTGCTCATCGAGATCCCCCTTGATGAATCCATTAAGCAGCCTTTTAGTCGCACGCAACGATGACGGACTGTTTTCCATCAACTGCGAAGCCATTTCGCGCACCCGATCCATTAGCCGGCTAGATTCAACCACCTCGTTTACCAGTCCTAGGCGATAAGCTTCGGCCGAATCGAAAATCCTGCCCGTCAATAGGAGATCGCGGGCAATCTTGTGTCCGACCTGCCAGACGAGCATGGAGGAAACAATCGCGGGAATGAAGCCTATACGCACTTCGGTATAGCCAAACTTTGCTTCTGGGACCGCGAGGGTGAAGTCACACATGGTGGCCAATCCTACGCCTCCGGCGATGGCAGCGCCGTTTACGGCAGCGATTGTAGGCAACGAAAAATCGTAGAGCCGGCGAAAAATAACGGACGTCCGCTCGGAATCGGCGATATTTTCTTCTGCCGTCTTGCCAGTGAGCGTCTTGAGTTCGTCTAGATCAAGCCCCGCGCAGAACGCCTTCCCCATTCCGGTGAGGACCACTACCTGCGATTGTGAACCCTCAATCGAATC
>JAFAWN010000212.1 GCA_019241735.1 Terriglobales bacterium | reverse complement strand
TAAGTTCGTCAGGGGCACTTCAGCGGTCGGGATGAGCCACCAGTCTTTCTCTCCATGGGGCACGCGAAACAAATCGGCGGCGAATTTCGGAAGCTGTCCGGTGCCGTACATCGAGTCGGAGTTCACTAGATAGGGTGGCAGCACTTCGGTGTATCCGCCGGCGGCATGCAAGTCCAGCATATAGTTGGCGAGTGCACGCTCCAATTTTGCGCCCATATCCCAATAGACTGAGAACCGCGCAGCGGAAATTTTAGCCGCCCGCTCTAGATCGAGGATGCCGAGTCGCTCGCCGATTTCCCAGTGGGACCGCGGAGCAAAATCGAAATCGGGCGGTCTGCCCCAATGGCGGACTTCGATGTTTCCGTCCGAATCATCCCCCACCGGCACGCTGTCATGGGGCAGGTTGGGTATCCCCGTCAACAGCTCTTGCAGGCGGGAATCGTATTCTTGTGACGCTATTTCCAATCCTTGAATCTGTTCTCGAAGCGCCTTGGTTTCGGCGATCAGCGCGTCCGCGTTCTCGCCGCGCTTCTTCAACCTTGCCACCTCTTCCGAGGCACGATTACGATTTGCCTTGATGGTCTCGGCGGCGGCAATAGCCTGGCGCCGCTGCGCATCGATCTGCGAAAAATCTTTGAGCACAGTCGCGGCATTCATCCCGCGCTGGCGCAGTTTCTCTTCAACCAGAGGCAAATTGTCGCGGACGAAATTCAGATCCAACATGGAGAAAACTACTGTACCGAAAAGCGGGAGGAAGTGCACCTGTACGCACCCGCGGGAGAACTTTTGCCTTATGCGCCGGCAGGGTAAACTACGTCGGACATGAAATCCTCGCCTGACTCGTCGGCATTTTCGGCGAGCGCTCCGGAACTCGGCGTATCCTTCGCCGGCATCCAGCTGAAAAATCCTGTAATCGCCGCCAGCGGCACGTTTGGGTACGGGCTCGAATTTGAGGATATTGTTCATCTCCACACGCTCGGCGGGTTTGTAGTAAAAGGACTGTCGCGGGAGCCAATGGCCGGCAATCCGCCTCCGCGGCTATACGAAACTGCGGCGGGGATGCTGAATGCGATTGGCCTTCAGAACATCGGCGCGCAAGCATTCCTTGCGGAAAAGCTTCCCCAATTGCAGCGGATGAAGGACATCGTGGTTTTCGCAAATGTGTTTGGCTACACGCGCGAAGATTACGAACGCACTATCCAGATTCTGAACGAAGGGCAAGGCATCGCGGCCTATGAGCTCAACGTCTCCTGCCCTAACACCGCGCACGGCGGCATCCAGTTCGGAAGCGATCCCCGCTCGCTGGACGAAGTTGTAACCACCGCGCGGCGGACGTCCCGTCTGCCGTTGATCGTGAAGCTCTCCCCCAACGTCACCAGCATTGCGCAAATGGCGCGGGTGGCACAGGATGCGGGCGCGGATGCTATTTCACTAATTAATACTTTTGTCGCGATGGCAATTGATCCCATCACCCGCAAACCGCGAATTAGTAACGTCACCGCAGGACTCTCCGGCCCGGCCATAAAACCGATTGCGCTGCGGATGGTGTACGACGCTGCCAAAGCGGTGAAGATTCCCGTCATCGGCATAGGCGGAATCTCAACTGCCGCCGACATCGTTGAGTTCATGCTGGCGGGCGCAACCGCGGTGCAGATTGGAACGGCGAGCTACTGGGACCCGCGAGCGGGAGAAAAAATTGTGCAGGAGCTCGAAAGCTGGTGCCGGGAACAGCGGGTGCCTCGGCTCCGAGATCTGACCGGCGGGATGGTCATGGAGTAGAGGCCGGGACTTTTCAAAAATCAAGAACTCGTTCAGCTAATGGCGGAAGCAGGAATGGTTGCGCTGTCGTTGTCTAACGATTCCACATGGCGATGATTGCGCCCATTACCGCGTAGCAGACAAGTTGATAGCCCGTATCGATGAGATATAGCTTTGCCGGCTTCTTATTGAACAGAGCATTCGTGAGCTGAACAGTAGTTACAAAGCCCAGCCATATGGCCAAGCCAATCTTCACGCCGTAAAGCGGCGAGTTGACCGTGGTGACGGCAATGATCTTTGCCAGCATTGCCGCCGATACCAGGGTCGCGACAAAGGTAAGCGCGTACATTTTCGCAGCGCCTCTTTGCATTTCAGCCATCCTGGCTTTGTCGTTCAGGTCGTAGCCCATCAAACGCGTCCAGGGTTTGGCGAATAGCGCGGGCGAATACCACAAAAACCCAATCACCATGGTAGCTACAGCCGCGGCCAACACCGGCCAGATGTTGATGCCCATGTAGTACATGAATTTATCCCCCAGGAAATCGCCGCTATCCTACAGCTTTACGCGCTTTTTAAGAAAGTAAAATCTTTGGCCAGTAAACGCTGCAACTTTCCGAAGCTTCATCCCTGCCAGTACAATGAAATCTGATAATTGAGGAGCCGAAAATGGAAAAAGCCACATTTGCCGCGGGATGTTTCTGGGGAGTCGAAGCCACCTTCCGCCAATTGCCCGGCGTGATTTCAACCCGCGTGGGTTATACCGGAGGAAATCATCCCAACCCGACCTATAAAGATGTGTGCACCGACCGGACCGGTCACGCAGAGGCGGTGGAAGTCACCTACAATCCCGCCGATTTGTCGTATGAGAAGCTGCTCGAGATTTTCTGGGAGAACCACGATCCGACACAACTGAACCGCCAGGGCCCGGATTCCGGTACGCAATATCGCTCGGCAATTTTCTATCACTCTGCCGAACAGGAAA
>JAFAWN010000210.1 GCA_019241735.1 Terriglobales bacterium | reverse complement strand
GCGGCTTTGCCTTCGAACGTGGCGCAGCGGCAGCGCCAGCCGCAGAATGTGTCGCGGGAGCGGTAGCGTCCGGAGAAGATTGGTCGGGCGAAGTCGATTCAATCGCAGTCTCTGAGGGAAAAAGATATTGCTGCCAAAAGGCGCGTTCTTTCAGGATGACGAGCAGGAGCGCGACGGACAATAGAACGAGCGCAGCCTGCATCTCGCGGCGCTGACGCTTTATCGCGACCGGGGCCAGTTGCGGCTTGGGAGCCACCGGGATGGCATCAAACTTCGGCGCCAGCCGGGGTTGAGCTTCCAGATCCAGTGGCGCGATGCTCACGTTAGTGCGGGCTCGTTTTTGTGCGACAGTGGGCATGTCTGGATTCCCTGCCCTGGGGGTCGGGCGACTGCCGATAGTATGCCTCGAAATGCGTGCTAAAGCCAGAAAAGGTTTGAGAATTCGTCAAATTAATCACTAAAAATGGCACCTTTGTGCCATGCTTTTGCGGCAAAACGGGATTTTAGGTCCCGCCGTGGAGCGGACAACCATGCGCAGCGGAAGCACAGTCAGTTGACCATTCCCGCCGGCCGCGGTTTCCCATCCACCGCGCGCGCCGTTTACAATCAATTTTCTCGGATATTTAGTGCGGGCTGCGCCTGGGTTCTTTCCAGCCGAAGAAGCCGCGTCAATAGGGTCTCATGGCGTCGAAGGAGTCCGATGCAATCGTGCTGCGCACATATCCGTTGCGCGAGTCGGACTTACTGGTCACGCTATTCACCCGTCTGGAAGGCAAAGTCCGCGGGGTGGCGAAGGCGGCGAAGCGATCGAAGCGGCGTTTTGGTGGCGCCCTGGAGCCGCTGACGCTGGTGCACGCGCATTACGATGTACGCGAGGGGCATGAACTGAACCGGCTTGATTCCTGCGAGGTGCTGGAGTCGCCGCTGGCCCAGGAAGTCAGCTATCCGCGCGCAGTAGCGTTGGGTCATGTTGCGGAGGTGTTGGATGAGTTGCTCCCTGACCATGAGGCTAATGACGCAGCCTTCAGGCTTTCGCTCGCAGTAATTGCGGCTTTGCGCGGACCAAATATCTGGATGCCAATCACGTATTTCGATCTTTGGATGGCACGGTTGAGCGGATATCTTCCCGATCTTTCAACATGCATGGTTTGTGATGGCCCGCTGAATGGGAGCCGGGCATTTTTTCACGCTCTGGCGGATGGGCTGATGTGTCCGGCGGATAAGAGGCTGGCCTCATCGGAGATATCTGTTGCCTCCCGCGGTTTGGCGGAACTGATGTTTCGTGCGCCGGTGGATGCCTTTACGGGGATGCCGTGGGCCAGCGGACAGGGCGCTGACCTGCGAAAGTTTCTGATCCAGACCTTGCAGCGTCACATCGAGAAAAAATTCGTGACCGCGGGAATGCTGGAGAAAATTGCGGGCTGACATTTGTTTCGGAAGAGCATCATTCAGTAGCGACAGTAATCAGTGAAATCGCTAGAAAACAATCCGTTGACGTTCCAGGAACTGATCCTTCGCCTGCAAGCATTCTGGGCGGAGCGCGGATGCGTGCTACAGCAACCCTACGATGTGGAAGTGGGCGCCGGCACCATGGCCCCAGAAACATTCCTGCGCGTGCTCGGGCCCAAACCTTACCGGGTTGCCTATGTTCAACCGTCGCGGCGGCCCGCCGACGGGCGTTATGGCGAAAATCCCAATCGCCTGTATAAACATACCCAGCTTCAGGTGATTTTGAAACCGCCTCCGGAAAATGTGCAGGAGCTTTATCTCGAGTCACTGGGCGCAATAGGGATCGAGTTGCGCGAGCATGACCTGAAATTTGAGGAGGACAACTGGGAGTCGCCAACATTGGGCGCATGGGGCATTGGATGGCAGGTAATGCTGGATGGCCTGGAGATCACCCAGTTTACGTACTTTCAGCAATGCGGCGGAGTGGATTTATTTCCCATTTCAGTGGAGTTGACTTATGGTTTGGAGCGCATCGCGGCCTTCCTCCAGGATGTGGACAGCATCTACGACATTGTCTGGGCGCGCCTTCCCGAGACCGGACAGGCGATCACTTATGGTGATGTGAGGCTGGCGGAGGAACAGCAATTTTCGGTTTATAACTTTGAAAATGCTGATATTCAAAAGACCTGGAAGCATTTTGAGCTTTACGAGAGTGAATGCAAGAATTTAATTGAACAATCCAAGATGGCAGGGAGCGAACGCTCCGCGGAAATTAAGACCGGAGACGGAAACGAGCAACAGAGCAGCAGTCTTCCCCTGCTTGCGGCCTATGATTTGTGCCTGAAGTGTTCCCACCTCTTCAATATTTTGGACGCCCGCGGGGCGATTTCCGTGACTGAGCGAGTCGGGGTAATCGCACGGGTCAGAGCACTTGCGGTGGGGTTAGCCAAGGCTTGGGTTCATCAACAAAGCCAACCTTCGCCACCGGAGAAGAGAGCATTGCCGGCCAACCCCTCTCTTTCGCTTCGGATGACATAGGATTGGGGACATACACAGAGTTTCACTCGATGCCAGAACTTTTGCTTGAAATCGGATGTGAAGAGATTCCCGCCAGGATGCTCAATGCGGCATGCGCGGAACTAGCAGATCGCGTCGGGAATCTGCTTCGACGGGAACATCTCGGCGAAACGGCGACCGGATTCTGCACTCCGCGCCGTCTCGCGGTACTGGCGAATGTGATCCCACGCCAACCGGACTGTGAAACGTCATCGCGAGGACCCTCTCTCAAAGTTGCATATAAGGATGGTCAGCCCACACGGGCAGCCGAATCATTTGCGGCGAAGGCTGGCATAAGAGTGGACCAGTTGCAAGAAAAAGATGGATATCTAACGGCAACCATCCTTAAAAAAGGACGCGAGTCGGGCGAGATCCTGGGTGAATTCCTGCCGCAGGAGATTGGCTCCTTGTATTGGCCGAAAAACATGTACTGGAGGAAGGCGAGCGAACGCTTCGTGCGTCCGGTGCGGTGGCTGGTGGCAATGCTCGACCGCCAAGTGCTTCCGCTGGAGTTCGCCGGCATAGTTGCCAGTGACGTTTCCCGGGGTCACAGGATTCTTGCCCATCACCCGGTCAAGATTCCCAGCGCGGCGGCATACGTCGCAACCCTACGAGAGGCAAAGGTATTAGGCCGGGAGGAGCGCGAGGAGCGTATCCGCAAAGATTTGGATGCAGTGGCGCGCAGAATTCCCGGTGCGCGCTGGCGTGAGGATAAAGAATTGCTTGATACGGTGGTAAACCTCACCGAGTTTCCATCCGCGATTCTGGGAAACTTTGACCGCGACTTCCTGGATTTGCCCGCGGAAGTACTGGTCACAGTGATGCGCGATCATCAGAAATATTTCGCGCTGGAAGACGCGAACGGAAAACTGCTTCCGCATTTCCTGGCGGCCCTAAATACCGATGGCGACATCACCGGAGTGATTGCTCATGGGCATGAGCGGGTATTGCGAGCGCGATTCAATGACGCCCGATTTTTCTGGCAGACAGACCAGAAGCACTCTCTGCGTGAGCGGGCAAAGTGGCTGAAAACGGTAACATTTCAAAAAGATCTTGGCAGTTATTACGAAAAAACAAAGCGCGTGCAGCGCCTCTGCAGCTGGCTGTGCGAATCCATCAAGCAGAACGGTGTACAGGTGCGGCCGGGGGTGGTCCACAAGGCCGCGCTGCTGGCCAAGGCGGATCTGACAACGGAACTGGTGAAGGAATTCACTGAGCTTCAGGGGATTGTGGGCGGCTTGTACGCATGCGCACAACAGCTGGATTCGGGCATGTCAGACAGCACACGGCAGGCAATTGCGGATGCAATCTACGACCACTATAAGCCGGAGTCGATGGAAGATTCGGTGCCTCGTACCGTCGAGGGCGCCGTGCTTTCCATCGGCGACAAAGCGGACACCATCGCCGGAATGTTTGCCCTGGGTTTGCAGCCTACCGGATCGAAGGACCCATTTGCGCTGCGCCGGCAAGCGAATGGAATTGTAAAAACCATTGCCGAAAAAAAGCTGCCGCTGGCCCTCAGCCAACTTTTTATCTATGCCTTCAGCGCCTACGATGGCACGGCCGCAGGAAAGAAGTTCCGTCGGGTTTCCCACGCCGCCGGCCCGGGTACGATGCTACGCGCTGGGTTTCAGGGTACAGGGTTGGGAATGCCGGCTGGCGGGAGCAACGGGCAACTGAGCTCGCAGAGTGATGAGATGGGTAATGCAGTTCCGGCATTTTTTCGGGATCGGGTGGAGTTTTATCTGCGCGACGTTTTAGGATTTGAATACGACCTGGTAAACGCCGTGCTGGCAGTGGGTTTCGATGACGTAGTGGACGCTGTCAGGCGCGCCGAGGCGCTGCGACGCGGCCGGGCGTCGGAGGATTTTGAGCACATCTCAATTT
>JAFAWN010000312.1 GCA_019241735.1 Terriglobales bacterium | reverse complement strand
TCGATCCCTCTGGCGCCGGGGGCGAACCCCAATCGTAAACTCTACCCATAGCTGTGTTCTCTTGAGGCCACCAGCTGTAAGGTTTCAAGATTCGATTACTGTAACCAAATCCCTGCATCAAAAATGGGCACGCTGGTCTAAACTGCTACTCCGGCGCGCTCTGGCGCCCGGAAGATTGAGAGGACAAGCTATGGCGGCCTCCGTCTGGTCTGGATATCTTACCTTCGGATTGATCTCGATGCCGGTGCGACTGTTTTCCGGCGCCCGCAGTTCCGGCGTCTCTTTCAACATGCTGCATCGCGATGACCTGACACGGGTTAAACAGCAGCTCTATTGTCCCGCCGACAATCGCGTAATTGAGCGCAGCGAAGTGGTAAAAGGATACGAATACCGCAAGGACGAGTACGTGGTCATTGAACCCGACGAAATCAAGAAGATCGAGCCCAAAACTGCCAAGACCATGGAGATCCTGGAGTTTGTGAAGGCCGAAGAGGTGGATCCGGTCTATTTTGAGTCCTCCTATTACATGCTGCCGGAAGAAGCCGGCCGCCGTCCCTACGCTTTGCTGACCAAAGCGCTCGAGGAAAGCGAATTTGTCGCCATCGCCAAGCTGACCATGCACAACCGCGAATACACGGTTTTTCTGCGCCCCCACGAGGGTGGCCTGATGCTGCACACCATGTACTACGAGGAAGAGGTGCGCAAAGTCGAGGGTTTCGGCGCACCCGATGTGGAGCTCAAGGAGGCCGAGGTAAAGGTCGCCCACCAGCTGATCGAGGCCCTGGCCACAGAATGGGAACCTGAGAAGTTTCACGACGAATTTCAGGAAAACCTCAAGAAGCTGATTCAGACGAAGCTTGAGGGCGGAAAGATTGCCGAAGTCGAGAAACCTAAGAAGATGGCTCCGGTCGTGGATCTGATGGCTGCTCTCAAGGAAAGCCTGGCGCAGATGGAAGGCAGAAAGAAGCCGGCGGCCACGGCCGTTTCCGCCCCGCCTGAGCGAGCCCGCAAGCGCGCCAAACACTGAGCGGAACGCTTCGGATTACAACATTTCCGCCTTGTCGTGCTTCCAATCCCTCTAGATACCCGTCCGCCTCGGTGGCGCACACCGACCGGGTGCCTTTAGAATACAGAGACTTCATTGACCTCGCGATGCTGACTGCGCATTCATGATTCGTGCACTGGACCCGCGCCGCGCTGCCGTCAATCGAAGCTTTTGCGCCTGCCTGCCGTTTCTCGCTGCTCTCGGCAGCCTCGGCTGCGGAGAAGTATTTCGGCCAATCGCCCAGCCGATACCCCTGCCTTCGCCCACCCCCGCGGCGGCACACTTTGTTGCCTCCGTCTCCACCAACGGGGTTTCAGGCAGCGGCGCCCTGAGCCGGATTGATGTCTCAGGTGATAGCGTCGTGAGCGTCAATAGCGCCGGGGCTGCTCCGGTATCGGCTGCCCTGATTGCGAGTGGCGGAAAGATCTATGTCGCCAATAGCGGTGAGGACACGATTTCGGCGAGCAGCACTTTCAGTTCCGGGCCGGCGACCACCATCGCCCTGCCGCAGCTTTGCGATGCGAGCGGCTGTGCCGCGTCGCGGCCCGTGTTTGCCGCCACCACCGAGAACGCCAGGGTGTACGTCGCCAATGCCGGCAGCGGTACAATTTCGGTGATTAATACGAGCTCCGATGTTGTCGTTGCCACGGTGGCGGTCGATCCCGCCTTTGCCGGCAGCCCGCAACCCTTACCTAATCGCACCGCCAACCCCGTGGCGCTTACCGAAACCCGCGACGGTTCAAAGATCTATGCGGTGAACCAGGGAACTGGAACGGTGACCAGCATCAGCACCGTCGACGACACCGTCCTGAAGGTGATTACCGTGGGCTCGTCGCCGGTTTGGGCCGTGTCTCGCTCCGATAGCGCGCGTGTATATGTGCTCGACGGCAGCGGAACGATCTCTGTCATCAATACGGTGTCTGATGCGGTCATCAGTTCGTCGGCGTCGGCAGGTGCCGGAGCGAATTTCATGTTTTACGACGCGGTTTTTAACCGCTTGTATGTCACCAATCCCGCGCTCGCCCAGGTAGCGATCTTCGACGTCAGTGGCGATCCTCCGACGCCTGTCGCCGCCAGTCCGGTCGCCATTTCCGCCGCTCCTTCTTCCCCCTGTACGCAAACCCCCGTGCCTACCGCTCTCACTGTCCTTGCCGACGGCAGCCGCGCCTACGTGGCCGCTTATCAGCGCGATCCGAGCGGTTCCGTGTGCACGCAGGCGTCGGTCATTGATGCCGGCAGCGGCACGCTGGCGAAAGTGATTCCCATATCCGAGAGCATGGAACTTGCTCAGACCGGCTGCCCATCAGCTCGCTTCCGGGTCTTTGCCGCCTCCTCGGGCGGAGGCGCGAATTCAAACTTCAAGGTGTATGTTTCCCAGTGCGATGCCGGCAGTGTGGCGGTAATCGATACGTTTGCCGTGAACG
>JAFAWN010000195.1 GCA_019241735.1 Terriglobales bacterium | reverse complement strand
GAAGCGGGATGCCGCCTGCTGATCGTCGGCTACGAGTCCGGCGACCCGCAAATCCTCAAGAACATCAAGAAAGGCGCCACGGTTGAACGCGCCCGCCAGTTCACCAAGGATTGCCACAAGCTGGGTCTGGTAATCCACGGTGATTTCATCATGGGCCTGCCGGGCGAAACCCACGAAACCATCAACAACACCATCAAGTTCGCCAAAGAACTCGACGTCGAGACGATTCAAGTTTCGGTGGCGCACGCTTACCCCGGCACTGAGCTATATGATTACGCGGTCAAGAATGGTTTCTTCGTGAGCGGTAATAAGATGGTTGACGAGGGCGGACATCAACTAGCCCACATCCAATACCCCGGATTGCCTGCTGACGATATTCTGGACGCTGTCCATCGTTTTTACGACGAATATTATTTCCGGCCAAAAGCTGCTTTCCGCATTCTGCGCAAGGCGGCGTTCGACAGCAACGACCGCAAGCGGCTGTATAAAGAAGCCAGAACTTTCCTTAAAGTCCGCGCCATGCGCCATAAGTGGGTGAAGAACAAGCGTGAACACGAGGATGCAACGCCTGAACTCGTAAAGGTCTAGAAGTGACCTTTCGCAAGTATCTGGTTCTGGCCGGTGTGACGGTCTGCGCTGCGGTTGGGGATTCGCTGCTGTCTCGCGGTATGAGGGATGTAGGCAGCATTTCTTTCCGCCACCTGCCCAGTCTTGTTCTCGCAATTCTGAATCCCTGGGTTGCCGTGGGGATTTTATTTTTGCTGGGATTTTTTGCCTCTTACATGATTGCGCTCTCCTGGGCGGATTTGACCTACGTCCTTCCTGCCACCGCCCTGGGATATCCGCTGCTGGCTTTGATCGCGAAATTTATGTTGCACGAGCAGGTCAGCTTGGCGCGTTGGCTGGGAATTATCTTGATTTCAGCCGGTGTCGGATTTGTTACCCGCGGCCCCGAAATCACTTATCACGCGCCACGCCCGAAACCTGATGTTGGCGAGGCGATGTCCATCAGTCATTGAACTCGGGAGAGGCCCAGTATGGACAGTCCGCTTTCTGAAAATTGTCTTTGAGATATTTGCATGAGGCAACTCCACACCTGGACTTCTATTTTGGTGATCGTGCTGGCTTCCAGCACTGGCGACGTTCTTTTGTCGCACGCGATGAAGCAGGTAGGCGATGTAGGTGAACTGCGGCGTCGCACCAGCATTTTGACGGTCGCGATTCAGGTTTTCCGCATTCCCTACTTTTGGCTGGGGGTTCTCGCCATGACCGCTGCGTTCTACAGTTTGCTGTTCGCGTTGTCGTGGGCTGAAGTGAGCATCGTGGGACCAGCCGCGGCCGCACTTACTTTCATCGCCAATGCAGTTGCCGCCAAAATCTTTCTGCAGGAGAAAGTGGATCACCGCCGGTGGATCGCCGCATTGCTGGTCGCAGGCGGGGTCGTGCTGCTGGCACTTTAATTTATCCAAACAGCCGCATCAATCCTGATGCAGGCAAATCGGGCGAAACAAACTGCTTTGTCACGCCGGCAGCCTTCGCCACACCGCCGGCGGCAATATATCCGCTGCGCACCGCGCCTTCCATGGTCGCGGGCCACCCGGTAACGGTATAGTCGCCGGCTAGAAATATACGGGGCCATGAGGTTTGCGCCGCGGGCCGGTAAGCATCAACGCCCGGCAGCGGCGAATAGGTCGCATGAATTTCTTTTACCACTGCCGATTTGAGAAGTTTGGCCTCGCGCGCCGCCGGGAAAAATTCTCGAAGTTCGCTTAATGCCAGTTCTACGATTTCCGTCTTCGCTTTTTCCACAAGAGATTTCGACGCGCTGACCACTAACTCCACATAACTGCCGCTGACCTGTGCACCGCTGTATCTTTGCAGTATTCGCGATTTATGAAACATCCACTGAATCGTACGATCGAGCAGGATTGCGTGTTCAAGTTCCGTGATCTGGCGATCGAACCACAGGTGGATTCCGGTTATTGGCGAGCTCTCAAAATGACTCAGCATGCCCCTAAGGACATCAGAGTCTGGTGGAAGCAGACGCGCTAAGGCATCGTAAGAAACGGCAATAATCGCAAAGTCGAAACTCGTTTTCTCTCCGGCGACACTTGGTTTCACTTCCCACTGCTGCGGATCAAACGAATCGACGCTACTGCGATAGCGTACTTCCCCGCCCCGCTCGGTGATATAGCGCCCAGCCTCGCTATAAAGTTCCGTCAAAGGGGCCATAGGCACTCCCATACGCCCGGCGGTTGAAGACTTCAAGAACGATTCTCGAAACACTTGCGCGGCATAAGGCACGGATATCCGGTCCAGATCTTCATTGAGGGCGCTTACCAGGACGGGTTTCCAAAAGTGCTCGATCGCCCGCCTTGGCTGATGGTGCAACTGCAGCCAATGCTGAAAAGATTCACCATTGTCTTGGGGGATGGTCCG
>JAFAWN010000169.1 GCA_019241735.1 Terriglobales bacterium | reverse complement strand
ACGCGCTTTAGGAGGCGTTCGGAACTGACTGATTTGAAGTTAGGCCAGCTGCGACGAGTACCGGGGACCAAAACGGTATTTGCCTCCGAGAATTCTCTTCTTCAGCGCGGCTTCAGCGAATACGTCGGCTGAAAGCAGGTCACTTGTTTCCCGCAAGGCGCCGGAGAAAAAACTGTTCCTTGCTTATATGCGGTGGTACGGCGACGTCGAAGAACCCGACCATCATCTCGTTATATGTTTGATCGCCCCATTCGACAGCTGCATCCGGATTTGGATTGTGGACATTCCTGCGGGAGTTGTCGTACCAGCCGATGGCCCTAAGCTTCGTGCCGGCGGCGAGCCACCGAGGCGTCGCCAGCCGGTAGCTGAGTTGCCAGTAGAAGTGGTAATTGACGCGCAGGAGAGTCTCCTGCGGACCGTCATCACGCACGATGTCATACTCGAAGCGTTTTCCCCGCAGGTGCATGTGGGGAAAAAACCCTAAAAGCAGACAGTCATTAGGCAGCGTTCCTTCAACTTCAACCCGATAATTGTCGGTGTTCGGAGGAATAGGAACCATGTCGTGATCATTAGCCAACTGCAGGGTCAGCACCCTTCTCTTCGGCTCACCCTTTATAAAGACAAGCCCAAGACGGGTCTGATCCTTCGTCGCATGGCCGTTGGTAGTGTAGTGCATCTGGAACACGAGGTCGGAATGGGCGGGAATGTATTTGGCCGTGCCCGCCGGCCAGTTTTCCGCAGAGCTGCCGGGCGCGTAGACCAGCAGCAAGTCACTGGTAGTCGAGTGGGCTTCATGCATTAAATGGGGGTCGCGCAGTGTGGATGCGGTGAAGGGTACATCCACGGGCGCATCCCGTAACCAGTTCGATTCCGGCGGGCGCACGTACACCACGGCATGATGGACATGGTCACGTGCTGAGGGCCGCAGTTCCGAAGCTTGAATCCATTTCCCTTCGGGGAAGTTTGTACGCACGATTTCATAGGTGTATTCGACATCGCCCGTGGCCGGGATGTTCACCGCAACGGGCATCTTCACCTCCAGATCAGGCCGCGGAATATTCCACTCCTTGCTCCAGCGCGGGTCTGGTGGTGCGTCCCGTGGATTCCCGGCGGGCGCGCCGCTTCCTACCCAGTCGGCAATCGCTGTCATTTCCCGTTGATTAAGGGAAAGATCGTTAGAGAAATGTCCACAACAAGGATCCGCAAACCAGGGAGGCATTCTTCGAGTTTTCACCGATTCGGCGATAAGACTCGCCCACGGCCTGGTATCTTGATACGTAACCAGGGGAAAAGGCGCTATTTCGCCCGCCCGGTGGCATAGCTGGCAGTGCTCCTGAAGGACGGGAAGAATGTCGCGGTAAAATGTCGGCCGCAGCTTGTGCGCCTCGTTAGGTTGGCCCTGGCCGAGTATTATCAAGGTTAATAGCAGGAAAAGCCATCGGGGCACCATCCCATGATTATTGCGCAACCGCCACGCCATCCTTGTTCCCATCGTAGTCGAGCCAGTTTGTCAAGATTCACCATTGCATTGGGCAGCCGGGTGCCTTCTGGCATGCGTTAGCCTAGAGTTCACCCGCTCGGACTATGTTCCAAAGCAGAGAAGTTCGCCTCGTTATCAGTAGCTCGTGGCTTACTGGAGGCGCTGATCCAGCGCGCGCAGTCGCCGGCCAATGATGACCCTTATTGCATCGAGCGTTCCTAGAGCTCCCCAATTGCCGAGTGAATAGCGGACGGGGTAGCAGCCTCGGTGGTTCGATTCTGGGTACACATGAGTTTTTCGCCTGAGCGAATTTCCCGTGAGAATCCCATTAGTGAACGTCGTCCGGTCCCTCGCGCTCTTCCGGCACCTAGCGATGGAGCTTGGAGTGCACTCTGGTATGCCGATGGAACGCTCGATTCAAAGTCGGTGAGGTTCGCTTCGTCCGCGGATCGCCGTGGCCAAAAAACCGCGCGGTGATCTCGGGGCCCGGGCCCGGATGCCGGCGACCCCTGGTCGTTGTTCAAAGTGATGCCCTCGACCGGCATCGCGATTGCTATTTGCGTGGCCCTATCAGCATTTGACGTCGGCGTCAGCACCGCGAATGTAAGCGGCGCGAGTGACAGGGTTACCAAAATCTTCCGTCGCCAATCTGTCGCAAATGATTTCGACGTCGGCGACTGGCGAGGCCAAATCTTAATAGCGGGTGAGTTTCACCAACCATCCGCTCTTTTTTAATGGCCGACGCAGAACGGGTACTGGAGGGTTCCGCGCTGTTCATGATCCGAGCAGCCCCAGGACCGTCTCTTCGACGGTCGTCCATGCCTGCGAGCGGGGATCGATTAAGTCAAAATGTCCCGCCGCAGCAATTTCGATGAGCTGCACATTTTCCTTCTTGTACTGCGTTCGCTGCTGTTTGGCGATTACGTACTGTCGGCTGAAAAGCGGAGGAACCGTGTCATCGGCCGAGCCAGAAATCAGGATTTGAACAGCATTTGGGATCGACAACTGCATTGGGTCGGCCTCGCGGTAATGATCTGGCACGTCCGAAGGCGTTCCGCGAAGAAACTCAACGACGGCGTCGTTGCTTAG
>JAFAWN010000006.1 GCA_019241735.1 Terriglobales bacterium | reverse complement strand
GCGTAACTCACTCAACCTAGAACAGAGCTATGGCAATTCCGATAACGATGTTCGTCACGTGGGCGTGATCAACTATATCTGGGACCTACCGTTCGGGCGCGGCCGGGCGCACCTGAGCGATGGCGTCGTAGGCAGAATTTTGGAAGGCTTCGAGGTGACCGGAATTTTTACTGCCGAGACAGGCCATCCCTTTAACGTACGCGCCAGCAGGGACACACAACGGATGGGCGTTAATGCCTGGGGTTACCAGGTCGGCGATCCATTTGGCGCACCCTCCGGCCCGGGATGCACGCCAGACCCAACGCTGGGAAGGGTTTACTTTACAAACCAGTGTGCTTTTACCCTTCCCCCATGGGGCTCGGCCTCGAATAACGAACGCAATCAGTGGTACGGGCCGGGCTTCTGGGATTGGGATATGTCGGTCTCAAAGATAACGAGGCTGACTGAACGGGTGAAAGCCGAGCTTCGATTTGAGGGATATAACGTCCTGAATCATCCCCATTTCCTGAATCCCGGAACCGATGCCGCATCGAACGGGAATCTGATTACAAGCTCTCAGTTCGGGATCATTACTTCTACTTTCACTCAGCCGGATGGAACCACTTCTGCACGGCAGTTGCAGGTCGCGCTAAGGGTGAGCTTCTAGTAGCTCTGAGGGATTCCTCTAGGGCCGCGGAACCCCGCGGCCCGGGGCGAGCTTCAACATTCCCGCCTTTACACAAAAGGTAAAGGCGGGCCAGCCCGTAGAATCCCAATAAACTGTACGCGACGGCATCGAAGTCAGTCCGCGAACCTCGAGATAGTCCGCATCCCCAGCATTCACAGAATGCTAAAGGCTGACCCGCCGAGGGCACCTAAGATGGGTCGGGAACGGCGATACCGCTGCTGGTGAGTCCATCGGAGCAGGTGGAACCAATCTTAGTTGGACTCTGGTGCGGAAGCATTTGAGTGTGACCGCGCAGAGGCCCACGAGTGAATCGGCAGGAGTGACTGGTGCGCCCCGAGTATGTATCGCCATCCGGATCGGCGACGGCCACCCCGCTGCTGGTCAGCCCATCAGAGCAACTCGAACCCACCCTTACGGCGCTACGATTCGGAAAGGTGTGCGTTTGGCCCTGCAAAGGCCCTACATGGAATTTGCAGGTGTGGCTCATGGGCTGCGCAGTCTCCGGAATGTCCGGGTCGGGAACGGCGATCCCGCTGCTGGTAAGGCCGTCGTAACAGGTCGAGCCAACCGCCGTCGCGCTACGGTTTGGAAGCGTGTGAGTTTGACCCTGCAACGGACCCCGGGTGAATTTACAGGTATGACTCGCCTGCTCGGTGGCAAAAGTAAGGCTCGACAAGAGCAGGCAAAGAGCCAGGTTCCTCATTAACGCGGAGCTCAAAATAGCGACGGGTCTATATGACACAAATTCCTCCTGAATATGGCTCGGCGATACTCTGGATTTAAGGATACGGTGGCCGCATTCTTGCGAGGGAGCCAAAAACCAAGGGTCAGCTGACGATAGTAATGGACGCTGTACGCGAAGGGATGGAGTTTGTGGCGGGTGGTGCGAAATCTTCAGAGTTGGCGAGGAACGCGAAAAGATGGGCCACGCGGCACTGGAGTGTGATGTGTGTGGCGCAGCTCTCGAGGGGGCTGCTCGGAATGATTCTGGCGGGTTGGCCAGTCACCCACTCATCCGCAAAGGGCGCGGATGAGTGGGGCACCCGCCCTCAGATCACTCTTTTCGAGGTGGATTAGAGTATCTCTTGCCGGAAGTTGATCGCCCACTAACAAATTGGCCGACTACTAGGACCGTACCACCAATCGCCAACAGGATGATCCAAAAACCGAAACTCCCGATAATCCTCCCCCACAAAGTACCTTGAATATTCGATGTGCTCATCTGGGTCACGATTGTGCTGAACAGTGCAACTCCGACGGTCAGGCACACAGCGAGATGCCAAGTATCTGGCTTACGCGCAACTTTTCCTTTCTGGCCATCAGCGCTCGCCAAAACGTGGCCTCATTCGCCGCCGTATCCGGAAATACAATATTGCGTTGCCGCGCCTTAAGGTTGCGCAGCCAATGCTCTCGCCCATCCTGTTTCATGGTTTCGACTATAAGTCCAGGATTTCGCGTCAGGCACGAGGTTTGTTCGTTGGCACGGTCAGCAGACAAACCGAGCGAGCCATAGCCGGCCCAGCCGCCTACAGCGTCGTGTGCGCAGACGCTGCCCGATCATTGAACATCTTGAAGACGGTGTCGTAGTTCCCGCTTGCCTCGGCGCCACGCAATGGCTTCACCCGCTCCACACAAATCTCTGTTATCCCGGGGTAGTGCTTCAGGATGCGCATCGTTTCCGAAATGAAATCCTTGAGCGGCATCGCGTTCGGATCCGTGAGCTGTCCCGGCCCCAGCAGTTCCGTTTGCACGTATGGCGGGATCAGTTCCAGGACCTCCACCTGGGTTTGCCGCAGTTGATACCGGAGCGATTGCGTATAGGAGTGAATCGCCGCCTTTGTGGCGCAGTATGTTGGCGTCGCTGCCAGGGGCACGAATGCCAGCCCGGAAGATACTGTCATGATCGTCGCATGCGGCTTCGATATAAGTATCGGAAGCAATGCCGCAGTCAGGCGAATCGGGCCCAACAGATTCGTTGCCACAATCGCCTCCGCGTCAGCGAGGTCGCCAGTTTGCACCGACTCCGTCCGCATAATGCCAGCGTTAAGAATGACCACGTTCAGCGCAGGGTAATCATTTTTGATCTGATTGGCGAAGCGAACAATCGCGTCGGCATCGGTGAAATCGACGACGGTAGACTTCATACCGGGGTTGGCCGCAACCGTTTCTTCCAGCGCCTTCTTTCCGCGACCGGCAATGATCACATTGTTCCCTTCGGCATGAAAAGCCTCGGCGAGGCCGCGTCCAATGCCCCTTCCGCCTCCGGTGATCAGGATCGTGTTGTTCTGCATTTGCATGAGACCCTCCAAACTGCGCTACACATGATAGCAATGCGGACGGCCAGCCACCTTCATGAGGTTCGTGGAATAATCCCACGCGGTAGAATCGGGGGATGCGCATCACCAGCCGGCGAAAAGCGATCATCTTCTTTCTGTCGTTTGGTGTGTGCCTGGCAGCGATCGCGGTGGCGGTCGGGTTTG
>JAFAWN010000186.1 GCA_019241735.1 Terriglobales bacterium | reverse complement strand
TTCAAGGTCGTTCCGAGCGCCAATACCGCCGCATACCAAATCCAGGTGATGTAATGATCCCAGGTAAAGGGATAGAGGTATACAAACTTGGTCAAAATGACGTCAGAAACCGCCAGTAATGCTACCGGGATCCACATCTGGCTGCGGGAGCGGTGCGCGCCAAAAAATAAGAGCGATGCCGCCACGGGGGTGAACATCCACGGGTGAGGAAGGAAGCGGACCGCAACCGCAAATATTAAGAATACGTAAGCCAGCATTAAGCACCTCAAGAATGTGTCCCCATGATTGTGGCGCGTGAGCCAATCCCCGTCAAGTTAGAGAGCTACTTCTTTTCGGCTTCGGCCGTTCCCGATACACCCGCCCCAAAAGTCTCGCTCACAATGTGCAGATTGCTATCCAACTGGACAGTTGCCCCAAGCGTGCTTCTTCGCGGCGACCCGGTGCGTCGAAGTGAATCGTAGCGCAAGTCATGGAAGTGCACGAGGTATCCGGATTGCGGCGGGAAAAGTTGCTCAGTTTCGGTGATGGGATATTGCGCCCAATCAAGATACACCCGGCCCAAATAACTGGATTTGGCTACGCGCGTGATTGCTGTTTCTTCCGGCTTATACCGGATCTGCATTTGCCCGTCCGGATCGACCTCGGCAGAAATGGAATCCACCGGAGCCAGCGCAAAAAAGTCCCTGGTTTCCACCACGCCGTTCCAGTGGAAGGGGCTGTTCAACCAATATGGAAACGCTGACACTCGTACCGGGTCCGCGTTCTCGTACAGGCGAGTTTCAAGCGCGGCGACCGCGCGCCGATGCCCGAAGTCGCGAACCGCCCACAGCAAAATAATCGCCGACAAAGCAACGGTGGCGGCGGCGCGTCCCTGAGGCTGCTTTCGGCGGACGCCAATCTCGCTGTTAACCAGTGAAAACAGGCCTGGGAGCAGCAGACCTGCGGTGAGGATAGCCAGAATAATTGGATCGATGATGAAAACAATGTCCCAGGAGTACCACTTTTCGGAAAACGGCCAGAATGGTCTTACGCCGTAATTGTTAGTGAAATCAAGCAGGATGTGGCTCAGCCCGGCCAAATAAGAAAATAGGAAAAGCAGCCCCCATCGCGGAGGGAGATTGGGATCTTTAACTTTTCGGCCACGCAGACGCCAGATTAAATACATTAATCCGACCACTGTCGCCGATACCAGAATCAGTCCCAGGAATGAGTGAGTGAAACCGCGATGGTGGGCAAATCCGAATACCGGGCCCTTGAACCGGCCGACCACATCGATGTCGGGGGCTTCAGCCGCGAGCGTGAGGGTTGCAGTAGCCAGCGCGGTCTTGCGATTCAGCCCGGCGCGGCTGATGCATGCGCCGGTTAAAAAGTGGGTTACCGGTTCCAATTAATATTTTTAACACAGTGCGAGTTGCTGCAGCTTAGTTGGTAGTGGGCTACTTTGGTTTTTTTAACATTTTGAAAATATAAATTCCTGCGACGAAGCCACCAACCGCCACAAGAAGCGTCAATGCATCCCATATCAGCAAGGGCCACATCGGGTTATCTCTCATCACGCTGCTCTTTCCACCCTCCGCTCTTTCCACCCTCCGCACTCCCAGAGGCCACTAGATCACTCACCTCCCCATCCAGCTCATTTGGGGAAGACCGGCGGCGCAAGCCGCGATTTAGAGCGTCTGCTCACACCCGAAAAATTCCTCGACTTGGCTAATCTGGCTGGTGTAGCGGTAGTTGGGCAGGCTTCCGAGAAAAATTTTGCCATAGGATTTTTTTACAACCCGGTTATCCAGCAGCACCAGCAAGCCACGGTCGTGCAGCGAGCGAATCAGGCGTCCAAAGCCTTGTTTCAGCGCGATGACCGCCGCCGGGACTTGATGCTCGAGAAAAGCGTTTCCGCCTTCCGCGTCAATTGACTTTATCCGCGCAGCGACGACCGGGTCCGTGGGCACTGCAAACGGAAGCCGGTCGATAATTACACAGCTAAGCTGGTCTCCGGGGACATCGACTCCCTGCCAGAAGGATGAAGTAGCGAACAGCACCGCATGCGGAGTGAGCCGGAATTGTTCGAGCAGGGCGTTTTTCGGGGCATCCCCTTGCAACAAAAGTGGCAGATCTAACTCGCACAGCAGACGCTGATAGACATCCTTCATCACCGCGTAACTGGTGAAGAGCACGAACGCGCGTCCCTGAGTGATTTCCAGCAACCGCCGCACCTGCTCCGCGGCTTTTGCGGCAAACTGCGGGGTCCTGGGATCGGGGAGGGAAGGGGGAATATAAAGGAGAGCCTGATTCTGATAGTCGAAGTGGGATTGCAATGCCAGCTCATGGGCGTGCTCCATGCCTAATCGCCGCCGCATATAGTCAAAGTTTCCGCCCACCGCCATAGTCGCTGAGGTCAGAATCGCGCTTTCCAGTTTGTCGAAGACGGACATCTTTAAAATAGGGGCAAGATCGATTGGCGTCGCCTGAAGAAAAACGTGAGAACTCTCTCGCAGGCCGCGTCGGCGTTCGATCCAGAAGACCATGTTGCGCTCCTCGCACTCGAGGAGAACGCCTAGTTGAACCTGTAGTTCCTGGGCCCGGCGGGTGAAGGCGGCGGCATCTTCTATTGTGGAAGAAAGAGTATCCAGCTCCCCGGTTATGCGCCGGAGTGATTGTTGCAAAGCGATAAACTCGTCGCCGTTTTCTTCAAGAAACTCACGCCGGTTCTCGAATGCGAAACGCCCGTCCCCGGGTGGAAGCACCGCGAAGAAGAGCGAAGATTTTTCCCGCAGGCTTTGGATAGCGCCGGAAAATGAGGGCGACAACATGCGATTACGTTGTAATGAAATCTCGATGTCGCGGCAGAGTTCTTCGACTCGCAAATTACTTACGGAAATCCCAAAGTATGTGCTGGCCACGTCTTCCAGTTCATGCGCCTCGTCAAAAACCACCGCGCCGACGTCGGGGAGTATGCCCGCATCCGGCGCATGATCGGAGTATTGCTTGATGGCCAGGTCGGCGAAAAATAGATGATGATTGACGATAATGATGTCGCTCTCGAGCGCCCGGCGATGCATTTCCGTAATAAAACAGCGGTCCCACTCACTGCATTTCTGGCCGAGGCATCCATCGGAGCGGGCATCGAGGGAGTGCCAAAGCGGCGCATTCTCAGGGAGTGAGGCCAGCTCCGCGCGGTCGCCGGAAAGAGTGGTTTTTTCCCACTTCGCAATTGCATGGTAATGCTCAAGCTCCTGCAGGCCGCTCAGCGGCGAGTGGTCAGCGAGGTTATAAACCTTCTTGCGGCACAGATAATTGTTACGACCCTTCATGTAACAGACTTTGAGCGCGGCTTCGCCATTAGGAAACAGAGCCTGCTCGAGAAAGGGAATGTCTTTGTGGAATAACTGTTCCTGAAGGTTCTTGGTTCCGGTAGAAATAATCACTCGCTTGCCGGAACGGATGATGGGCACCAGGTATGCAAGAGTTTTCCCGGTGCCGGTCCCAGCCTCGACCATCAGGTGGTGCTTATCGTTGAGCGCCTCTTCCACGGCCTGCGCCATCTGCAACTGTCCGCGACGGAACTCGTATGCAGGGTGTACCCGCGCCAGCACGCCGCCCGGCGAAAAAAATTGATAAAGCGACACCTGCTGCTGCGTAGCAGCGTGTGATGAAGACGTCGATAAAGGGCTGGAGGGCATGAAGTCTCTATAATAAGCCTGCTCCCTCAAATCATTGTGGCGCGCATCCGTTCCAGTACGCTGAGTGAACCTGCTGCTGCGGGTGTGCCGACCCTCGCCATCGTCGGTCGTCACAACGTCGGCAAGTCCACGCTGTTCAATCGGATCGTCGGCTCCCGCAGGGCGATTGTTGGCGACGAGCCCGGCATCACTCGGGACCGGCTGTATGGGGAAGCGAACTGGCGCGGGCATCGGCTCCGCATTGTGGATACCGGCGGAATTGTGCCGGAAGATACGGATGTGATTCCTGCGGAAATTTTCAATCAGGCAAAAGTGGCGCTTCGCGAAGCTGACGCGATCGCCATGGTTGTGGATGGACGCAGCGAAGTAACGGCCACGGACATCGACCTGGCGCGGCTATTGATCCGCGGTGGAAAGCCTCTATTTCTGGCCGTCAATAAGGTGGACGGCGAAAAGCAGCGACGGCTGGTCGACGAGTTCCACCGCCTGGGAATAAGAAAGATGTTTTCGGTATCGGCGGAGCATGGGCGCGGCGTGGATGATCTGCTGGATGCGGTTTTTGCCGCGCTAGGCATTGAAACCGCAGAGCCGGAACCGGCGGACGAAACCGATCCCGAGCAGGAGCAAGAAGAGCCGGTCAAGGAAGTTAAGGTCGCGATCATCGGCCATCCCAACGTCGGCAAGTCAACATTGTTGAATCGGCTGACCGGCACATCGCGGGCAATCGTTTCTCCGGT
>JAFAWN010000110.1 GCA_019241735.1 Terriglobales bacterium | reverse complement strand
TGCAGCCAGGCTGCGGAGAGTACCCCTGTATTTTTGCCCAGGGAGCGAATGCGGAGGAGGCAGCTTCGGAATGAACGTAAGTTCTTCCGTCATAGGACTCTCCTTTGCTCTCTCTCTATCCGTTCGAGCTGGGATTCAGGAAGCCGCCGTAAATCAATTCGCAGACATTGGTGCGCGTCCCATCCCCGGCTAAAACTGGCTCGGGCTCAAAATTGTTCCCAGGCTCGACGAAGGTATGTAGCGCCGGATCTTCGATATCGTGCTCTGTGGCACGAAGATCAAATCGCCCGACTTGATATAAATGTCCTCTCGCAGGTCCCGGGATTTCAGCATTTGCTTCACATTTAAAAGGTGCGCCTCGACTACCTGGTCATCCAGCCGGCGGAAGAGCACGACCTGAGAGTGTTTCGCGGGTTCGGTGAATCCGCCGGCAATCGCCAGCGCTTCAGTGACGGTGATGTCCTCCCGCAATTCAAATTTCCCCGCGTGCGCGATCTGCCCGGTAGCGATAAAAAATGGCCGCTCGAAATCTTTCAGCGTTAAGGTGACTTGCGGCTGGTACAAGACCCCCTCGTACGCAGCCGCAATGTCTTCCCGCGCCTGGGAAAGGGTTTCGCCTTTCAAATAGAGCGCTGGCGCGTCTTTCAGGGTGATGAAACCATCGGGCTGCACAATCAGGGTCTGATCGAATTCCGGGGCGAAAGCAAAGCTCACATTCATCACATCGCTGATATGCAGCCGGTAGTGCGGACGGCGGTCGCCCGTCAGAGCTGGACTCGGATTCCCGTCCGCTACTCCGGAGTGTATGGTCGCAGCCTGCCCAGTGGCCTTAGCGATGGTTTGCTGTTGTTGCTGAGCTTCGGCGGCCACCAGAGCCAGTTGCACAATGCAACCGGCAAGGCCAAGAACTATAAAGGTCGGGATGTGACTTCGAATGCCCACTCGGTCGCCTTCTGAATTGAACTTTCTTTACAAAATCAAATCCTCTTCAACTTATGCCGGGGTCCATGAAGCGGCAAGACATGGAAAGTGTCGTCCACAGAGGTGGATGGCCGGCGCGAAATACTGATTCGGTGGCTCTAGCAACGGACGCAATGCCAGCATGGCGTCCCCGAAAGGCTGGCTGCGGAGAAACATCCAGAGAATAGAAAGAACGCTGGGATACTTCCGTAGGGTTGCTGAAAGAGCACTTGAAGTTTATGAATTATTCACTCGGGGACGCCGCTTGAATTTGTAGTACGGAAGGCTAACCGAGAACAGTCAAGGCTTTGGAAAGAAGTACAGGATCGGGAAAACTCACACGGTTCGACCCTCCAACGTGAGTTTTGCACAGAAAAGCGGCCCGTCTACGATGTTGGAATATCACATCGCAAATCTTCATTAACGGCTACGATCTAACCGCAGCGTTACAAAAACTGTGAGTTAATCAGCATTGATTGAGGTCTTATAAATGCCAGCCATACAAGCTTTGCCACCCAATGGCATCCGGGTGTTGGTTGCGAATTCGAACCATATGCAGTCCCAACTGCTGGTGAGCGCGTTGCGAAGGCGTCCGGAATTCCGCGTGAGTTCGTGCGCGGTTGACGCCAATTTAATCCTGAATGCGGTTTCTGATTCCTCGGTGCAGGTCGCGGTCATCAACGCGGAGCCGCCGGGAGAGGTTTCGCCGGACATGACCATTATTCGGCGCATACGTGTGGCGCATCCCGAAGTGGCGACGATCCTGCTACTCGACGCCTACGACCGCAATATTGTGGTTAACGCATTTCGCTCCGGCGCGCGTGGGCTGTTTTGCTTTTCGGATTATCCTTTCCGCCTGCTGTGCAAGTGCATTCACCGGGTGCACCATGGCCAGGTCTGGGCCAACAGCCAGCAACTGCAATATCTGATTGATGTCGTAACCCAGGTCCCGTCCCTGAGGATAGTGAATGCAGGCGGCAGCAAGCTGCTTACCGCGCGGCAGGAACAGGTTGTGGCCCTGGTTGCGAGTGGGTTCAGCAATCGCGAAGTGGCTCGTGAATTGAACTTGAGCGAGCATACGATCAAAAAATATCTCTTCCACATTTTCGATAAGTTAGGGATATCCAGCCGGGTGGAATTAGTTCTTTATGCAGTCAGCCACGGAGGACTAGGGCAGGCAGAATGGGTGGCAGGAGGCGTGGCGTGATGTATTAATCCGAGTGTTAAAGCAGAAGGCCGCGGGAGAAACTTTCCGCGGCCCTGCAAACACGTTGTTGTTGGAAGGAACCTTTTGTTTAAGCGGAGACCATCTCACCACGAGCGGCGGTGGAGAGACCTTTTTCTTCGCGGCGCCGCAATTCCGAGAGCCGCACCCGGTAAACATCCCGTGCCAGGCCCAGCTTCTTCAGCGCCCAAATGCCGTACCAATTGATGTCAATCTCGTACCACTTCAATCCGTGGCGCGACGACACTGGATGCGCATGATGATTGTTGTGCCAGCCTTCGCCGAACGTCAGCAGCGCCACCCACCAGTTGTTGGTGGAAAGATCGCGGGTAACAAAGCGGCGTGAGCCCCAGGTATGGGTTGCCGAGTTAACCAGCCAGGTCGCATGCAGGCCGATCACGGTACGCATGAAGATGCCCCACATCACGAATGGCAGGCCGCCGATTGCCAGCAGGATCAGTCCCAAAATGACAATGGGAACGTAGTGATATTTGGTTAGCCACACGTGATATTTGTCCTTGGCAAGGTCGGGGACGTAACGCGCCAGCGTCGTGGTGTCATGGTGCATGGATTTTCCGGTGAGAATCCACCCCATATGCGCCCACCATTTACCGTCCCGGGGAGAGTGGGGATCGCCTTCCTGGTCGGAATGTTGATGATGTATGCGGTGCGTGGCCACCCAGAAAATCGGCCCCCCCTCGAGCGCTAACGTCGAGCAGGTGGTCAGCACATACTCGACCCATTTGGAAGTTTTGTATCCGCGATGGGTGAGCAGCCGGTGATATCCCATGCCGATGCCGAGACTGCCAGAAACCCACCAGAGAAACATGGCTACGAAAAGCGCCTTCCAGGTGAAAAAGAACAGCGCGGCGATGGCGCCCAAATGAAACAGCGCCATAAAAGTTGCGGTAATCCAATTGATTTCGTCGTCTGCCGCCGGCTTACGATGTAGCGCTTCGAGGTCCATGTTCATTTCCCCTGTGGAAAATTAACCAACGTGCGGATCTTATGTTTGAGATTTCTCTTCTATACGGTAGCAGCGGTCACGTTCCCGCCGTGTAATAGTTCTGTAATAACGAGGTTTGCCTGGGTTACGAGAGTGCAAAGCGGCACAGTTTCCCGGTTTTGCCCCTGTGGCGCGGTCGGATTTCAGGTCAGCGCTGGTGCCCCAGGTTCGCGCCGTATTGGCGCTAACCTGGGCTTCAGACAGCTGAGCGCATCAGCAACTCTCTGCGCGTCCATCCCTACGAATCGCAGCCGGATGGCTTAAAATTAGAACTAGATCAGTTCACGCGCTGCCTGCTCCTGCATCTGCCGCGCCCGAATCAAAGGTAAGCCGGGCCAGAGCCAGTTGCCGGCGTCACCTATGCTAAAAGCTGCCTTAAAAAATCGGCTGCTTCGTGGACGGGTCCGCGACTTCGGACGCCTCGTCCGCCATTCCGTGGTAACGCCTCGTGTGGGTAAAAGCCAGCGGCCCAAACTCATTTCCCGGGGCGAGCTGGGACTGACTTTCATCGGGCATGCCAGTTTCTTTGCTCAGATCGGCGGGCAAAACATTGCAATCGATCCCAATTTCGCGCGCTGGCTATTCGTGCTGAAACGGCTGCGACGCCCTGGAATTCTGGTCCGCGACCTCCCCGCGATCGACATCGTGCTTGTCACCCATGCTCATTTCGATCACCTGCACCGGCCCTCTTTGCGCGCTATTGTGCAGCAGGCGCGGCTGCACGGACGCCGCCCGCCAATGATTGTGGTGCCGCGGCACGTCAGCGATCTGGTTTCTGACATCGGCTTCAGCCGGATACTGGAACTCGATTGGTGGCAGGAGTGCCACGATCACGCTCTCACGATCACCCATGTGCCATCGCGACATTGGGGTGCGAGGGTACTGAAAGATTCCCATCGCGGATACGGCGGCTATGTGCTGCGCGATCGAAAGCACTCGCTCTATCACGCCGGCGACACCGCCTATTTTTCCGGATTTCGCGAGATCGGCCAGCGGCTCTCGCCGCAGGTCGCCCTGCTGCCGATTGGCGCCTACAATCCCCCGTCTTTTCGCAACGTACACACCAGTCCGGCGGATGCGGTCCGCGGCTTTCTCGATTTAAAGGCCCGCTGGATGGTGCCCATGCATTACGGCACCTTCCGGCTTTCTCACGAGCCTATGGACGAGCCGCTCGAGCTGTTGGAAAAGGAAGCCAAGGCCGCCGGGATCGAAGATTGCGTCGTGGTTATGAAGGAAGGCGTGACCAGGTTTTTCTAGAGGCGCAACGCGTGACCGTGCGCGGCTCAGGCAACAGCCGAAATCTCGGCAAACGCCTCCCACAATGACAGCTAAGCACTTACGCCGTCAATAGCTTTTAGCAAAAGCCAGAAACATCCTGATAATGTTCCACGTGGAACATTACGCGCAGCACACGCCCCGCGTACCCAATTTAATAAGCCAGCAGAATTCTCAAGTCGCGCAGGTTGTTGCCGGTGGCGCCGGTGACAATCGTGTCCCCCAGAGCGTCGAAAAACGCAAAAGAATTGAAGCCCGAGAGGAAAGCTTCCGAGTCCAGGCCGCGCGCCTGCGAGCGTTGCATCGTGGTGCCATCGGCGATGGCTCCGGCAGCGGCGCTGTTGCCATCTATTCCATCAGACCCTCCGCTGAGCACCGTGATATTTTCGCCCGCAATTTTCGGCACACACGCCAGAGCGAACTGCTGATTGCGGCCTCCGGTGCCGCCGCCAGTGACTTTGACCGTCACTTCTCCGCCGGAAAGCAGGCACACGCGCTGGGATTTGCTGCGCAGCTCTTTAAGTCGTGCAAGCAGATAATCGCGGGCGCGAATGTAATCCCAGTCATCGCAGGCGTTGTCCACCTCGACCATGAATCCCTGCTTTGCCGCTTCTGCGCCGGCGGCTTCGAGCAAGGACGCATTCGATAAGACCGTCCACCAGCGCGAGCGCTGGAAGGTAGGGTCGCCGGACTTTGGAGTTTCCTCAAGCGCGCGGCGCTGGAACAGCTCACGCACCGATTGCGGAAATTGTTCCAGCAGATGGTACTTCGCAGCGATCGCATAGCAGTCTTCAGTTGAGGTTGAGTCCGGCATGGTCGGCCCCGAAGCCAGCGCGTCCAGCATATTGTCGGGGACATCCGAAATCAGAAGCGAAACCTGCTGCGCCGGATACGCCGCCTGTGCCATCCGCCCGCCTTTAATGGCCGATAAATGTTTACGGATGGCATTGATGTCGCGAATCGGCGCTCCAGAAAGCACGAGCGCCTGATACGCAGCCGCCAGGTCATCGAGTGAAATTTCCTCGTCGATTGGCTTCTCCGCCATGGAGGAGCCCCCGCCGCTCAACATGTAGATGACGAGCGACGCGGCATTCTGCGCATGCAGCGATTTCAGAATGGATTCAGCAGCGCGGATGGACTCCGGGTTGGGGACCGGGTGCCCGCCGCTGAAATAACGGAAGCCGTGCGCCTGGGCCGCGGTTTCGTAGGACGTGGAGACGATCCCTTCAAAGCGGCTGCCCGCCTGGGTCTCCAGCGCTTTTACTAAAGCATGAGCAGCCTTGCCGATAGAGACGACGAATACGCGTCCGTAGGAATCCAGGTCGTGCAGATCGTCACAAATCCGCAGGATGCCGCGCTCACACTGCACATGCCGCTCGAATGCCCGATCGATGCTCGACTCCAGCAGTGCATGCTCCAAGAGATGACGCGCGGTGACGCGCATATCGAGGGCGAGGCGCTGCCCGTCGCGAGCCGAGGAAGACACCGCGAGATTATAAACAGGAAATGTAAGTGGCTCTTAGAGAGACAGGGCCTCAGGGACCCAATCCTCGATGGCCTGCCGCATTTCTTGCAAATGACCTGCAAAAAAATGATCCGCGTCTTCGATAAAAATGAGCTTCTTCGGTTCGGGAAGGGATTGCACCAGCGTTTGGAGTTGATCGCGGGATCCGAACGCATCGCGCGCGCCGCTGACGAACAGCTTGGGCTTGCCGCATTGCCTTAGGAAACCGAAATCGTAGACGCGGACCTCGGCCGATCCAACCGGCAACCCCAGGCCGATGGCAGCTGCGACGCGCCGGTCCGGGCAGGCGGCCTGCAATCCTACGGCGGCCCCAAAAGAGAAGCCCGCAAAAACTATAGGCAGTTGGAACTCCTCTGCCAACCACGCAAGCGCGGCGCGAGCATCTTCGACTTCACCACGGCCGGAATCATGTTCTCCAGCGCTCAATCCCACGCCGCGAAAATTGAATCGCAGGGCCGGGAAGCCAAAGCTGCTGAGCGCTTTCATGGCGTGAAACACGACCTTATTGTGCAGCGTCCCTCCAAACATGGGATGGGGATGACAGACGAGCGCCGCATGAGTGGCAGATGCCGCGCCGGCGTTGAGTACGCCTTCAAGGCGGCCGGCGGGGCCGTCGATAAACAGTGTGCGAATCGACGATGGGGGCGTGTCCATAGCTGCAAAAATCAGAGGCCGCAACAAGAATAGCAGCAGATTTTGCCAACCCAGACACGGGCAGCAGCGCTTGGAAGGCTTGCGAACCGTTTCACCACGACTGGGTTATGCTTTTGCCCATGGATGTTGTCGCGCTCACCCGCCAGCTCGTTGATATTGAATCGATCACCGGCAATGAAGGGCCGGTGGGAAATTTTATTTGTGGGACCTTGGAGCGGCTGGGTTTTGAGGCCGCGCGGATGCTGGTGGAAGGTGAACGCGCGAATGTGTATGCGGCGTCGCCCCAACATCCCCGGCCCACGATCGTTTTTTCCACCCACATGGATACGGTGCCGGCTTTTTTCCCCTCGTCCGAAGATGAGACCCGCATCTACGGACGCGGCTCATGCGACGCTAAAGGGATTATCGCGGCGCAAATTGCAGCGGCCGTGCGGTTACGAGACGAGGGCATGAATGTAGGCCTGCTGTTTCTTGTCGCGGAGGAGAAAGACAGTTTGGGAGCGCAGATTGCGAATCAACAGTCACCCGGCTGCAAATTTCTGATTAATGGAGAGCCGACCGAGAACCGGATCGCGGTGGCCTCGAAGGGTTCGCTGCGGGTCGCGGTCACCACGCATGGGCGCATGGCGCACTCGGCGTATCCGGAGCTGGGCGAATCCGCAATTGATAAGTTACTGACCGCGCTTGAGCGGCTGCGAGGCCTAAAGCTACCGTTTGATCCTGAAATCGGAGCCTGCACGGTGAACATTGGCATGATCGACGGCGGACGCGCCCCGAACGTCATTCCGGATCGCGCGCAAGCGCAGCTGCTATACCGGCTGATCGGGCCAGCCGACGCCTTGCGCCAGCAGATTAGCGAATCCGTCGGCCACCTGGCGGAGGTCGAATTCACTCTGGAGATTCCGTTCCTGCGCCTGCGGACATTCGAGGACATGCCAACCATGGTTGCAGCTTTCACGACTGATATTCCTGCGCTCAGCAACTGGGGGGAGCCGCTGTTGGTAGGCCCGGGATCGATTCACGTCGCGCACACTGAAAGTGAGCACGTGGAGAAGAAGCAATTGCAGGAGGCAGTGGATTTGTATTGCGCGATCGCGAGGCGGTTGCTAAATAGCGGGAGTTATTGACGGCCTAAGGGCTGGCACGTAAAATAGTGCTGCACGTAGTTATGTGCCATTATGAAGACGAACATTACCCTAAAGCTGGACGCTGCATTGATTCGAGAAGCCCGGATACTCGCAGCGCAGAAAAATACCTCAATCAGCGCATTACTTGCCGGGCAGCTTCAGGAGATCGTCCGCAAACGCAAGTCTTTCGAACGGGCACGGAGGCGGGCGCTAGGACGCTTGCGCTCGGGATTAAACATACATTGGACGCCTCCAGCGTCACGCGATGAATTGCACGAGCGTTGACTTTTACTGACATCTAGAACGAGCACATGTCCGAAAAATATTTCGTGGACACTAACATCCTGATCTATGCCCACGATTACCGGGCGGGGCAAAAGCACCAACGCGCGCAGCAGCTAATACAAGGTTTGTGGGAGAGCGGCGCAGGCGTCCTAAGTACCCAAATCCTGCAGGAAATTTGTGTCAACTTCCGCCGCAAAGTCGATCCCCCGCTTCAAACCGATGAAGTGCGGAGATTAATCGAGGATTACTCGAACTGGGAAGTGGTTATAAACAGCCCAGAATCAATTGTCGAAGCCTTGGAAATAGAGCTGCGTTACAAAATTTCCTTCTGGGACGCACTGGTCCTTCAGGCGGCGGAGCAAGCTGGCGCGGCGATCCTCTATTCCGAAGATTTGGCGGAGGGGCAAAATTATGGCTCTCTCCGCGTGGTCAATCCCTTCACCGGCTAGATCACCGCTGGCTGTAAACTGATTCTTATGTCTGAGGCTCCCGTCAATGCCCTTTCCCGCGCGTCGTCCGCATACCTGCGGTCGGCCATGCATCAGCCCATCCGCTGGCATGAGTGGGGCGAGGAAGCTTTCGCCACTGCGCGAAGGGAGAACAAACCAATCCTGCTCGACATCGGCGCGGTATGGTGCCACTGGTGCCACGTAATGGACCGCGAGTCGTATGACAATCCGAAAATAGCGCAACTTGTGAATGAGCGATTCGTTGCGGTGAAGGTGGACCGGGACGAGCGGCCCGACATCGACAGCCGTTACCAGGTGGCCGTGAGTTCGATCAGCGGGCAGGGAGGCTGGCCGCTGACTGCTTTTCTCACCCCGGACGGGAAGCCGTTTTACGGCGGGACATACTTTCCGCCGGATGATCACTACGGGCGTCCGGGGTTTAAGCGGGTGTTGCTGAGCATTGCGGACGCGTATCGCGAGAAGAATGACGATGTGGTGGAGCAGGCGAAGCTGGTCGAGACTGCGTTGGCGCGCGCCGAGTCTTTTTCTGGCGCGGACGGGGAATTTTCACCGAAAGTAATCGAGGAGATCGCGCAGTCGGCGGTGAAGATGTTCGATCCTGCCAACGGAGGCTTTGGGCACGCCCCAAAATTTCCTCATCCCGCTGCTCTGGATCTGCTGATCGAGCGGTGCGCGCATTCCGGCGACGAGCAACTGCGGCATGTATTCGTCCTCACGCTTGAAAAGATGGCGCGAGGCGGAATGTACGACCAGCTGGCCGGAGGCTTCCATCGCTATTCGGTCGATGAGCACTGGGGCGTCCCGCACTTCGAGAAGATGAGTTATGACAACTCGGAGCTGCTGAAGAATTACCTGCATGCGTATCAGGTGACCGGGGATGAATTTTTCGGCCGCATAGCAAAGGACATTATTCGCTGGGTACAGGAGTGGCTGAGCGACCCCGAGCACGGCGGGTTTTACGCTTCGCAGGATGCCGACTTCTCCATGGACGATGACGGCGACTATTTCACCTGGACCCTCGCTGAAGTCCAATCAGCTCTGACCGCAGAAGAGTTCAGCGTCGCGCGGCTCTATTACGGGATTGCCGAAATCGGGCAGATGCACCACAATCACGAAAAGAACGTGCTCCATGTGGCATCCACGGTGGGGGAAATTGCGCAGCGGCTCGGATTTCCAACAGCCAGAGCGCAGGAGTTGCTCGATTCGGCAAAGAAAAAGATGTACGCGGCGAGGCTTAAGCGCCCAACACCGTACGTCGATAAAACCGTTTATGCGGGATGGAATGCGATGTGCATTTCGGCATTTCTCGAAGCCGGCAAGGTCATGGATCTTGATGCCGCGCGGCACTTCGGGCTGCGCTCACTGGACCGGATACTCTCGGAAGGATGGAATGCGAAGCGCGGATTGAAGCATGTGATTGCGTACTCGGACGGAGATGCCGCCGGAGATGTTCCCGGCATGCTGGATGATTATGCATTCACCACTATCGCCTGTTTGGACGCTTATGAAGCCACCGCCGATCTGAGCTATTTCAAGTTTGCGCGCCAGATTGGTGATGCGATGGTAGACCGCTTCTTCGATCCAGTTGCCGGAGGGTTTTTCGACGCAGAGAAAACAGAGGCAAAGTCACTGGGAGTATTGGGCTCGCCGCGAAAGCCATTTCAAGATTCACCGACACCCGCGGGGAATCCGGTGGCGGCCATCGCGCTGCTGCGTCTGCATGGATACACGGAAGAACGCTCGTATCGCGAGAAGGCGGAGCAGACTATGGAGGTACTGGCGGGGGTGGCGGGAAAGTACGGTATATTTGCCGCGACCTATGGAATTGCCGCAGTGCACCTTTCGCAACCGGCTACGCAAGTGGTGGTTCTCGGCAGCGGCGCAGCCGCGGATGAGCTTTACCGCGCGGCGGTAAGTCAATTTTCTTTTGGCAAAGCAGTGCTGAGATTGGATCGAAGCCAGGCCGTTGCCGGTAATCTGCCGCCGGCGCTGGCCAACACCATCCCCCATCTCCCTGCGGGGGAGAACGCCGCGGCCGTAGTGTGTTCCGGCTTTGCCTGCCAGCCTCCGGTCCACTCTCCGGCGGAACTGTCGCGAATTCTCGCGGAGTTGGGAACTGCGAAGACGCAGAGCGCGCCTGCCAGGGCGGCACAGCGAGACACCGCTTGATTCGACTCATGAGGGCTGAAGTTCGGCCATGCTCGACCGGAATCACAGAGCGGGGACGGCGCCAGGGTCCGTGCCGTCCGGGTTACGGGGAACAATAGATTAATTCCGAAAACCGTAGTGCTTCACTCTACAGACGTCTAAGCCGCTGCAGAACAATCCCCGCAGGATGGAATCCGAATTGCGAATACGGAGTTATCACGGACCCAAATCGAGAGACTCACGGCGTCTGGCTATTGCATGCGAAACCATCCTTCCGTAAGTTTCGTTTGACTTGTGTTGCCGTTTGGATTAAAACTTTCGCCCACACGGGTTAATCACTTTCTGAATGACGCTGAAAGCAACAAATGCGTCCCGCGCTAATCGATGCAGTTACTACCTTGTCCTGAATGAATCCTTCGGAGGTAATTCCATGATCCGCCGCCTTCTCGCGCTCGGAATCTTTGCCCTGGTTCTTGGTGTATTGGTCGCTCAACCCTCGCAGGCGCAGTCGGTCAATCTTGGCACAGTTGCCGGCATTGTCACCGACTCTACCGGCGCCGTAGTTTCTGGCGCGGAGGTCACCATCACCGATGTCACGACCAATGCGTCGCAGAGCGTTACCACCAACGAGGCGGGCCGGTACATTTTCCCGAACGTAAAGCCGGGCAACTACGACATCTCATTCGCCAAGGCGGGATTCAACGGCTCCAAGGCCACGAACCAGACCGTAGAGGTCGGGAAATCCGTCACTATCAACATCACATTAAAGGTTGGCGCGGCTACGGAAGTCGTGGAAGTGCAAGCCTCCAATGTTGAGATGGAAACGATGAACGCCACCATCGGAAATACCGTCAACAGCACGGATCTGGCGAGTTTGCCAAGCTTGGGCCGGGATACCAGTTCATTCGTTACTATGCAGCCTGCCGTGAGTCCGGATGGCAGCGCAGCCGGCACGGTGGTGGACCAAACTGTATTCATGCTGGACGGCGGAAACAACAGCAACGATATGGACGGCAGCTCCGGTGTTTACAATCCAAATTTTGGCGATGACCCGGCTGGCGGTTTGTTTTCGAATAAAAATAATCCCATCAGCGGGGGTAGTGCAGGAATCAATGGCGGCCAGCCCTCGGGCGTGATGCCCACGCCGATTGATAGCGTGGAAGAGTTCAAGGTCGCGACCACGAACCAGACCGCCGACGTCAACAATTCCTCAGGCATGCAGGTATCGATCGTTACGAAGCGCGGCACTAACAGCTGGCATGGCACGGCTTACGAATATTATCTGGACAATACCTTCTCTGCGAACACTTGGGAGAACAAGCAATCGGGAGTCCCAGTCCCGGACTGGCATAGAAGCTGGTTTGGGGTGGCGGTTGGAGGTCCGATTCTTCCTAAAGAAGTTCTGGGCGGTAAGACCTACTTCTTTTTTAATTACCAAGGTGCGCGCTTTCCCTTATCCGAGACGATTACCAAGCTTGTGCCCAGCGCCGACATGCGCATGGGCATCCTGCACGATCCTAATAATCCCGCAACTACTTATGATCTGAACGCTCTCGACCCGCGTGGCATCGGGATCAATAGCTACGTGAAGCAGTTGTGGAACACGTATCTGCCGCTCCCGACGCCTGGAGCTGGTTGTGCCGTTCTTGCCGGTGGCGGCTATTGCGATGGTGTCAACACGCTTGCATTTCAGGCCAATCTGGCGATTCCGCAGAATGATAATTTCGCGGTTGTGCGGCTTGACCACGACTTCGGCGAGAAGTGGCACCTAATGGGCAGCTACCGCTATTACCACCTTACCCGCGCCACCGATGACCAGATTGACATTGGCGGCTTTTTCCCCGGCGACAAACTGGGAACCCCGACGTCGCTCACCAACCGTCCGCAGGTGCCGTGGTACCTGGTACTAGGGCTCACGACAAACGTGACCTCCCACGTGACCAATGATTTTCGATACAGTTTTCTGCGTAATTGGTGGCAATGGGGATCGGCCGGCGACCCGGCTCAATTTTCAGCACTTAGCGCCGCGCTTGAACCTTTTGGCGAACAGCGGGACAACGTGCTCGCGCCCTACAACGTTAACACCCAGCAGACCCGCACCCGCTTCTGGGATGGTAAAGACCACTTCTTCCGCGATGACGTTTCCATACTTAAAGGCACCCACTTCTGGCAAGTCGGAGGCCAGTATCAACACAATTGGAATTACCACGAGCGCACGGACAATGGGGGCGGCATCAATTATTATCCGGTGTATCAACTCGGGGACGGTATCGGTTCTGGCAACGTGGATCTCACCGATGTTAGCCCGGATTTTAGCAATACGAATCCCATCCTTGCCCGCGAAGCAGCGGCAATTCTTGGTATCGTGACCGACACCCAGCAAGCATATACCCGCACTGGCTCCGCCCTTAATTTAAACCCGCCGCTGGTGCCGGCATTTGACCGGGTCACCATTCCCTACTACAACATTTATGTTAATGACACCTGGCATGTGAAAAGGTCTCTTACCCTGACATACGGTCTTGGTTGGGCGCTGGAGATGCCGCCGAAAGAGGAGACTGGTAAACAGGTGATATTTGTCGGCCCCGATGGTTCGGAGCTTTCCACTGAATCATACTTGGCGCAACGCAAGGCGGCAGCGCTGCAAGGCCAAGTTTATAACCCCACCATCGGCTTCGCCTTGCTGGGGAACGTGACCGGGCATCCCAGTTACGAATACAACCCCTTTTACCATGCCTTCAGTCCGCGCATTGCTGTGGCTTGGAACCCCGATTTGGGCGATGGGTTAGGTGGCAAGAGCACGGTGTTCCGCGGGGGTTACGGCCGCATCTATGGACGGTTGAATGGAGTGGGGCTGGTCCTTGGCCCGCTGCTCAGCCCGGGCCTGATCCAGCCGGTAAATTGCACATTTGTTTTTAGTAATGGAACCTGCGGTACATCCGGGAGTCTAGACGCCACGAACGCCTTCCGCATTGGAACCGATGGGAATACGGCCCCGCTTCCGCCGGCAAGCCCGACGTTGCCACAACCCTTTTACCCTGGCGTTAATGGAGCAGAAGCGGCAACCGCCTCACCCACTGATCCGCATTTCCGTCCAAACTCCGCTGACTCCTTCGACTTCACGATCCAACACCAATTCTCCAAGAACATATC
>JAFAWN010000480.1 GCA_019241735.1 Terriglobales bacterium | reverse complement strand
GGAAAGCGGATTGTAGAGCAGGAGGGCTTTGCGCATGAATTGGAAGAAAGATTGTAATAGGTAGGAGGGTTACGCCATCTGGACCGATTGCGTTCCGAACTCAAGAATCGTCCATTTTAGAGGGAAATTGGCTACACTAGAGCACCTAAGGATCACCCTCATGAAACGAAATTCGCCCACCGTGGGCCTGGCAACGATTGCCGCCGGGGCAGTGATAATGCTGATTTGCGTCGAACGCGCGCAGGCTTCTCAACCTTTTAAGATACATCGCATCGCTTTTAGCGTTAATCAGGCCGGGGCGCAACAGGTCCAGGTGGGGACTGCCGATGCGCAGATTTCCGCCCAATCCAAGGACCTCACGCAAATCACGGCGGAATGGAAGTTGGCGCCCGACGGGACCTTGCAACGCTCACTCGATGCCGGCAGGACGTGGGAGATGGTGCCCGTCGCAAATGCAGTTTTTCATGCAGTAGCTGCCATCGGATCTGAAGTATGGGTGGGCGGCTCGATGGGTGCTCTCTACCATTCCTCCGACGGCGGAGCGCACTGGATGCGGGTCGTGCCCGTGGCAGAAAATCAGAGTCTCAGCGAAGATATCGTCGGCATGGACTTTAGCAATGCCTTGGAGGGCGAGTTGGTGACATCTGGCCGGAAAATGTGGACCACGACAGACGCTGGGGAGCACTGGAAGGAAAGCCCCATCCCGGAATCCAGGAAACGGCAAACCCGCACTAAACATCGGCTCTCCGCCCAAAACCCGCGATAAGACAGCGTGTCGCTCGGGTTGCTATTGGTTCAGCTGCATCCCATCGGTTCCTGTCATACATCACTCCGCCCTGCTGCAAAGACCGGATTACCAAAGTGACGTTTACAGCAGAACAGTGCCAGCCTACTATCCAGAAGTGGTTTGGCAGTTCTGGGGGAGGGCTGCCGAGGCGCCCTAAACTGAAAGGTTTAGGGTGCTTTTTTTTGCGTCAAATCCCGTTGCAAATGGCTGCGACCTGCAGCGCTCCCGCGCATCTAATAAAACTGCTACGATATCTTTTCAGAATCTAACCGGCGGAAATAATTCACAACCTGGAGGCAGCATGGCTGGCAACGGAATTTTTGAAGCCAATGACGGGAATTTCGATCAGGATGTTTTGAAGTCTGAGACCCCGGTATTGATAGATTTCTGGGCAACCTGGTGTGGACCGTGCCGGGCCATTGCTCCCATCGTCGAAGAGCTAGCCAAGGAATATCAGGGCAAAGTCAAGATCGGCAAGATGGATGTCGACCGCAATTCGGCCACTCCCATGCGCTACGGGGTGCGCGGAATTCCAACGCTGCTGGTGTTTAAAGGCGGCGAAGTAAAAGAGCAAATTGTGGGCTATGTGCCGAAAGAAACCATCCAGAAGGCACTCGATAAGCATCTGGGCTAAGGGGTCAGTGTGGTTGAGTGGGCAATCAGTATTTCCGCAACACGCCAATCACTTTGCCCTGAATATCCACCAGGGCGGCCGGAACAATAATTGGTTTCATCGTGGCGTTCGACGGCTGTAGCCGAACGTTGTCTCCCTCGCGGTAAAAACGCTTTAGGGTGGCTTCGCTGCGCTCGACCAGCGCGACCACAATGTCTCCGTTGTGCGCAGTCTTCGACTTTTCGACCAGAACATAGTCGCCGTCCATAATGTGCTCGTCCTGCATCGATTCGCCGCGCACTTCGAGCACAAATACCTCCTTGGACCGTACGAAATCTGCGAGGGAAATCGTCTCCGGATTGCTTAACGCTTCAATCGGCTGGCCGGCGGCGATTCGACCAAGCAGGGGCAGAACCATGGTTGTGTTTACCGCCATGGCTTGTTTTAATTTTCCCTTGGGAGGCACAAGGTCTATGGATCGCGATCGATTGTAATCGCGCGTCAGCAAGCCCTTCTTCTCGAGATTAGAAACATGCTTGTGCACGGTGGCCAGGGAACTGAGGCCGAGCCCTTCGCCAATTTCTTCAAAAGAAGGGCAATAACCTTGTTTCTGCACAAAGCCGGAAATGTAGTCGTAAACTTCGCGCTGTCTGCGGGTGATTGCCATGGCAATATTCTAAGCGAATAAAAGGCGAAGTCAACCCATAAGCGCCGAAAATTCCTTCGCAATTAACATGCGTCGAGTCACCGGGCGTCGCCAGCTAAGACGGCGATCTGCAATAATTAACAAAAAGAGGAGCAACATGACGCAAGAGAGCGCAAAGAGGCAAAAGGTTTCGAAAACTGACGAGGAATGGAAACAGCAGCTTTCTCCTGAGCAATTTCAGGTCGCGCGCAAAGCGGGGACCGAGCCGGCGTTTACGGGAAAATACTGGAAGACGAAGGACGCGGGAACCTATGCCTGCGTGTGCTGCGGTCAGCCGCTATTTAATTCCGAGTCGAAATTTGATTCCGGCACTGGCTGGCCAAGCTTTACTCATCCAGTTGAGAGGGAATCGGTTATTGAGGACAGCGACAGGACTCACGGAATGATTCGAACCGAGGTCCGCTGCAGCAGCTGCAACGCGCATCTCGGACATGTATTTGACGACGGCCCCGCGCCAACGGGGAAGCGCTACTGCATGAACTCAGCGTCGTTGAATCTTAATCGGAGTGGTGAAGCCGAAAAGACAGCGGATTCCAGCGGTAAGAAATGACAGCCCGGAACGCTCTTTTTCCACTGCCAGTATTCAATCAGTCTGGAACAGCTATCCTGCGACGGTGGCAGCAGCTTTTGGCGACTCCGTCACGACGTGCTTTGCCGAATCGTCCGCAGGCTTGCTCTGGTTATTCTGGTTTTTCTCGGATTTGTTGTCGGCCGTCTTCTGCTCCGCGGCGCGCACCTGAACACTGCCTTTGAGGAGCGCTCCATCTTCCACGCTAATCCGCTGGGTGACGATATCGCCGGCTAAGAAGCCTTCGCCACGGATATCTACGCGGTCACTGCAGTGAACATTGCCTTTTACTTTTCCCATAATTACAACTTCTTTGGCGTTAATATTGGCGGCCACGTTGCCGTTGCGGCCAATAGTAACGCGATGGTCGGGCACGTTAATCGAGCCTTCGACCTTGCCATCGATATACAGTGACTCGGCGCCACTAACTTCGCCCTTAATCACCAGGGAGCGGCCAATGGTTGCCTGTTCCATTGGAGTGCTGGTCGTCTTAACCGGGTTGGGATTGTTTGCAGGTGCAAAAAAGTTTGCGTTAGTGAAGTTTTCCTTTGACTGTAACATCGTTTGAGGCTTCCTTGATCTCCGTGCGCGCGGGCGCTTGCGGCGAGGTCTGGGCCATTGGCCAGTTTGACTATCGCACGGACTTTAGCGGGTAAGCAGATTACGGAAGCACAGTGTACGGTTGCCAAAATCAAGATGGTTGAGTTTGCAGAGTCTCCCCCAGTTGCTCCCATTCCGCCAAGCGGCCTTTCAGTTCCAGGCGGTGTTGCTGCAATTTGCGGGTCAGGTCTTCGGTTTGTTCGGCGCTGGTGAAAGTTTGCAGCGAATCCTCACAGGCTGCGATCGCGGTTTCGAGCTGGGCGATTTCGGTTTCAATCTGTTTTACTCGTTCTTCAAGCTTTTTGCGTTTAAGAGGATTAAGGCGTTTTTCCTTTCCGTTGGAAGCGGAAGGTGCGGCGGGGACACTGGCATTGCGCTGATGGGCGGTCGATTGCAGCGATTGCTCCAGCTGCGCTGACCCTCCCTGTTTACGCCAGAGATAATCTTCATAGTTACCCGGATAGATTTCTACCCGCCCGTTGCCTACCTCAAACACGCGCGTCGCAAGCTTATCGATGAAGTAGCGGTCATGGGACACAAAGACCACAGTGCCGTTGTAATCAGACAAGGCTTTCAGCAGGACATCTTTGGCCCTCAGATCGAGGTGGTTAGTGGGCTCGTCCAGCAGCAGAAAATTTGCCGGATGCAAGAGCATCCGCAGGAGCGCATAGCGATTGCGCTCTCCCCCGGAAAGCACACCAATGCGTTTGAAAACATCGTCCGCGGAAAACAGAAAACAGCCAAGAAGGCTGCGCAACTCAGTCTGAGTGGAGCGCGGGGAAAGCTCGCCCAGGTCGTCGAGAACGCGTGCATCCACATCAAGCTCTTTATATTGGTCTTGGGCGAAGTAGTCTGCCTGAACGTTGTGGCCGAGGTGGAATTGGCCGGAGCTTAACGGTTCTTTGCCGGCGAGCAGCTTAATCAGCGTGGACTTACCTGCGCCATTGACTCCAACAAGGGCAATGCGGTCACCCCGCGTGATGGTGAAACTGACATCGCGGAAGACTTCTTTAACCCCGTAACTTTTTGCGACTCCGGAAAATTCCACCACGTTTCGTCCGCTGGGTTTCGGCTGCGGGAATGAGAAATGTATGGTCTTTTCCTCTTCCGGCAGCTCGATCCGCTCCATTCTCTCCAGCTCTTTTATGCGGCTTTGAACCTGCTTCGCCTTGGTCGCCTGGTAGCGGAAGCGGCTGATGAATGCTTCCAGCTGCTCGATCCTTTCGTGCTGGTTGCGGTAAGCGGCCTCGATCTGCTCCCGCCGCTCGGTTTTCTGCGCCAGATACTTGTCGTAATTGCCGCTGTAAAAATGAATTTTCTTGTTCCATATCTCGACGATTTTGTTCACCGTTACATCCAGAAAATAACGATCGTGGGAAATGAGCACGAACGCATTGGGATAATGGGTGAGATATTCTTCCAGCCAATTGCGCGCTTCGAGGTCCAGATGATTGGTGGGTTCGTCGAGCAGCAGCAGATTTGGCTGCTGCAACAGCAATTTCGCCAGCGCGAGCCGCATCTGCCAGCCGCCGGAGAACTCTTCGATTGGCCGGTGCCAATCGTCTTTCAAAAAGCCAAGTCCAGCCAGCACCGCGCCGACCTGGGCTTCGATGGCATATCCGTCGCGAGTGAGGAACTCGTGTTCGATCCTGTGGTAACGATCAGCAATCTGGGTATATTCGGCGGACGAAGAATCCACCTCTGACATTCTGCGAGTGAGTTGCTCCATTTCCTGTTCGAGCACCCGCAAATCCTCAAATACGGAGAGACCCTCTTCAAAAACTGTGCGCCCGGAAAGGGAGAGACCATCTTGAGGCAAGTATCCGGCGCTTATACCCTTGGCGCTGCTGATAGATCCATAATCGAGGGTTTCCAGGCCGGCCAGCACCTTCATCAGCGTGGATTTGCCGGTGCCGTTGGCGCCGACCAGGCCAATCCGGTCGCGCGGCGTGATCATCCAATCGACGCCGTCGAACAGCAACTTGTGGCCGAATCTTTTTCCCGCGGAGGATAGCTGGATCATGAGACTGCATTAATCGTCTCATGAGAGCGTCAATTTTCAGAATGGTGGGAATATTAACGCGAGCGCAGTTCACGGCCGCTGCTTCGGTCGGGAGTTTGTAAAGGGACTGACATGAGTATTTCCAGAGCCCGGTCAATGACGCCTTGCATTTCTCGGGCGTACTTGGTCTCGCGGCCTTTAGCGACTGCTTTCTTGGCATCCTCGGCTCTGAACCAGGTTGGATTACGCATGGGCTCGTGCGGAAGGCCGGATTCCTCGACCTGCATCAAGAAAGCTTTCACCGCAAACTCGCGCACCCCCGGAGGCCTCCAGAAAACTCCCTTGGAATAGAGATAAAGATGAAAATGCCGCGGCTCAATAGCACCGCGGACGCCCGCTTCCTCCCACGCCTCGCGCTCGGCGGACTGGCTGTGGGAGCAGCCAGGAATTGTGGCGCCCTTTGGGAAGGTCCACTTCTCGCCGGCGTTGGTGTTAACCAGTAAGAAATCAATGCCGGAAGATCGCCGGCGGTAGCACACCGCCGCCACCCGTAGAGGAAGATGGGATGTCGATAAAACAGACGCTCTCATTCGGCGTGCCTTCCCAGGGCTTTTCCTTGTCCAATCATAAACAGTAGATGTTTCAGCGGTGTTAAATTGCCACCAAAAAGGTGCAATCTGGCGTTACTAACGAGTGAAGTTTACGCGCTCTTCGTTTCCAACGCACGTATTGTGGAGAGGATGGTGGCGATGACGTTTTCGTCACCCATGGTGGTGTTGATCATCATGTGATACAGCGAACGGGTAGGCCAGTCGGCGCCAAAATAATGGCTCACGAATGTGATGCGATCGCGGTCAATTGTGTCCACCTGCTCTTCGGCTTCTTTAGCTGAGGTGCCGCTTGCGGCCAGACGGCGCAGTTTCTCGGGGCGAGGCGCATACAGAAAAACATGAAATGCATCAGTACGGTCTTTGAGGAAATAAGGAGCGCCGCGCCCCACGATGACACAATTCCCTTCTTCAGCGGCGCTGTGCATCACTTTCTGCCCGATGGCCACCCAGCGGTCCGCGTCAAAAGGCTCTGAGCCGGCAAGGGGCATGCTTCGCTCGTAGCTTCCGCGCCAGAATACCCGTGCAAGGCGATGAAAAGTTCCATCCACCCGTTCTTCACACCGCTCCACCGCCGAGCAATCCACCTGCGCCACACCGGCAATGGCCTCGGTGAGGGCATGGTCCCAAAGCTTCCAACCAAGGCGGTGCGCAAGTTGCCGGGCGATCTCCCCGCCGCCGCAACCAAACTCGCGTTCGATGGTTATGATCCGAAACATTGCTTTCTCTAATGGACCGGAGCGTCACTGCCGGTGCGAGGGCGTTTCATTATAAAAACCAGCGGGACCATAGCCAGCATGGCGAATCCTAACATCGAAAAATTGTCTATGTATGCCAGCATATTGGCCTGGCGAAATACATTGCCCTGAATCAAAGCATAGGCGCGATGGGTGGCGTCCGCGGCCGCGTATCCCTTGGATTGCAGCATGCTGGTGGTGGTCTGGAGCAGGCGCTGAAACGCAGGGTTCGATGCCGACAGGTGGGCCGAAAGATTCACCTGATGAACCTGAGCTTTACGATCGAGCATAGTGGTGACGATAGATATCCCGACGCTGCCGCCAATATTGCGCGC
>JAFAWN010000478.1 GCA_019241735.1 Terriglobales bacterium | reverse complement strand
CTGCTTTCCTTGCGCGAGACTCAAGCCGCTTCGCTCGCATGGAAACGACTCGCCGAACTACGCCAGCCCGTCGAGAAGTCTTTCATCTTTGAATACATCCGTTACCTGTTGGCTCTCAAGGCTGTGGACCAGGCCCGGCTCGTTTGGCAACAGTCCGCTGTGTTCCCGGAATTCGCGGCCTATCAGTCCTCTCCAGACAACCTGATCGTCAACGGCGATTTCAGCCTTCCCGTCCTCAATGGCGGCTTCGATTGGCTCTACGAAAGGTTGCCCGGGGTCGCGATCGCACTCGATCCCGCCGAATCGCACTCCGGACATCGCTCTCTGCAAATCGCCTTTGATGGCGTCGGCGTCGATGATGTGGGAATCCGTCACTTGGTGCCTGTGGAACCCAATACCAGCTACGAATTCTCCGCTTATTTCAAAGCCCCGAACATCGAAGCTGCCGGCGCTCCGCAATTTGTAATCCAGGATATGTACTCCGGGACCACGTACTTCACCAGCGAAGACATCAAAGACGCGGACTTCTGGAAGCGCATCGGCGGAACCTTCATGACTGGCCCTGATACCAGACTATTAATTTTGCGGCTGCAGAGAATTCCAGCCGGCAGCCCTATCCGGGGCCGGCTTTGGATTGACGGAGTCCGCCTCACAAAAAGTAATAGCGGGGCAATTCGGCCGTGACTTCTCCATTGCCGCTTCCGGAGCGTATCGAGCTTAACCGTAGTTCGAAACCATCCGCCGGTACTTCAGCCGTCGACCAGTTTGTGCTGTACGGAGTATTCACCCTGCTGCTTTGCGCGCCGTTAGCGTTTGGCGCCGTCGAACCTTGGGCAGTTCTCTTGCTGGAAGGTGGCGCTGCCGCTCTGTTCCTGGTTTGGTGTCTTGGACAGGCTGCTTCGGGCAAGGTTGATGTCCAGTCCAGCCCCCTATTTCCCCCGATGCTGACATTCGGCGCGCTGATTCTGGCGCAGCTTTTGTTCCGGCAGACAGCGTACCGTTACGCAACAATTTCGCGCGCCCTTCTCGACGTTGCCTACGGGATGTTGTGCTTCCTCGTGGCGCAGTGCCTGCGCCGGACCTACCAGGTTAAGACCCTTGCGGCCGTAATCTCCGCCTATGGCTTCGCCGTCGCCACCTTTGCCCTGCTCCACGGAATAAGTTCCAGCAGCAAACTTTACTGGCTTCGGACGCCGCGTTCCGGTGGTTGGATCTATGGTCCATACGTAAATCACAACCACTACGCCGGACTGATGGAGTTGCTGCTTCCGGTCCCTCTGGTTCTTGCTTTTAGCCGCTACGCTTCCCGACCGCAGAAGACCGCGGCGGCAGCATCAGCAGCTGTTATGGCGAGCACGGTATTCCTCTCCGGGTCGCGCGGCGGGATGCTGGCGCTGTCTGTTCAACTGGTGTTTTTCGGCGTAGTGGCGCTCCGGCGGCGCAAAACCGGCCGACCGGTATTAGCTTTCGGGGTCTTTGCCGCAGTTGCAGTCGCCGTCATGGTATGGCTCGGCGGTGGGGAGTTGACCAAACGTCTGGCAAGCATCCACGCCGAATCTCGACTCGAACTTTCCGGCGGCACCCGCGTTAGCATCCTGCGGGATGGACTCAAGATGTCGGCGCGCAGGCCCATTCTAGGATGGGGGCTGGGAGTTTTTGGCGACGTATATCCCGAATTTCGCAGCTTCTACACAAATTTCTCCATCGATCATGCGCATAACGATTATGTCGAGTTACTCGTCGAAATGGGTGGCTTAGGATTCTTGACAATGCTCTGGTTTCTCTTTCAACTTTATCGGCGGGCCTTCAGTAAACTGCGCGACTGGCAATCAGAAATGAAAGGCGCAGTGACGCTGGCCGCCATTTTGGGCGTGACCGGCATCCTGGTCCACAGCTTTTTTGATTTCAACCTGCAAATTCCCGCCAACGCAGCGTTGTTCTACGTGATGTGCTTCGTCGCGGCCATGGAGTCTCACTTCGGTTCCTCTGGGCGCCGCCGCACTTCGTCCCGCCGCCATGGCATCGCGGGAAATTTTGTCGCGGCCGAACCTTTTCCTGCCGGCCTTGACCCGCTGGCCGATGATTCCGGCCTTGCTTAGTCCTTCTTCTATAATCCAAACAGTGCGCGGCAATTCCGCGCTCGCCTCCCATGATCCAGACGCTTTTTGGCAGTACTGAACAAAAACCCAGCTTCCTTGACCGGATGAAGGAAGCCGTAACTCGCACTCGCGAGAACCTGGCTGAGCGCATCGAAGAAACGGTTTCGTTCAGCAAAGAGATCGATCGCGGAACGCTCGATGATCTCGAAGCTACGCTGCTCGGCGCTGATCTCGGTAGCGTCACCACGCAACAGGTTTTGGGAAAACTACGCGATAAAGCCGACCGCAAACAGATTGGCAATGTGGACGAACTGAAACGCCTGCTGAAAGAAGAGTTGCTGGCTATTCTGAACTCGGCCAGCATTCCGCCGGTGCAGAAGACCGAAGGCCTGCCCGAAGTAATTCTTGTAGTGGGTGTGAATGGTACCGGTAAGACCACCACAATCGGCAAGCTCGCTCAATTTTTCCGCTCCGACGGCAAGACTGTTTTGCTGTGCGCGGCTGACACGTTCCGCGCTGCCGCCATCGACCAATTACAGGTTTGGGGAGAACGCACCGGGACGGAGGTCATTCGCACTAAAGCCGGTGGAGACCCATCCGCCGTTCTCTATGATGCGCTCCAGGCCGCCACTGCCCGGCACATCGATTACGTGATCGTCGATACCGCGGGCCGCCTGCACAACAAAGCTCATTTAATGTCAGAGCTCGAAAAAATGCGCCGCACCGCGCAACGCATCATTCCCAGCGCGCCCCATGCGACCCTGCTGGTGATGGACGCAACCACCGGACAAAACGGTTTACAGCAAGCGCGGCAATTTACGGAATCTGCCGCCGTGACCGGAATCGTACTGACCAAACTGGATGGCACCGCCAAGGGTGGCGTCGCCGTTGCCATTTCCCGCGAGCTGGGCCTGCCGGTGCGATACGTGGGTGTCGGCGAGAAGGCCGGCGATCTGCTGCGTTTTAACGCCCGGGATTTTGTCGACGCATTGTTTGCCTGACGGCGGCACGCCTACGGTAGCCGCCTGACCGTTTGTCCCGGCGGCAGGGCGTCACGCAACTCCCGCATAGTGCGTTTGAGCACGGGATGCCGCACTTCTGCAGCGATCTCCGTCATCGGCTCAAGCACGAATCTTCGCTCATGCATCGCCGGATGCGGAACACTCAAGCCTCCAGTGTCAATGATTGAGTTGCCGAACAGCAGGATGTCCAGGTCGATGACTCGCGGACCTTTGTCCCCGCGCCGCTGGCGGCCCATCTCCTGCTCCAGACGGAGAATCCCGGCTAGCAGTTGTTTGGGCATTTTCACTGTCTCCAGTTCCACCGCGCAGTTTAAAAACCATGGCTGCGCCATTATTCCCACCGGTTCGGTCTCATAAAAAGAAGAAACCTGTAACATTTCGCCCAGGTTCTTCACCTCTGCGATCGCAGTTTGAAGGTTTGCGGCCCGTTCCCCGAGATTCGAGCCCAGCGAAAGATAGACTTTCTTGTGCATGACTTCTCAGGTTAACTCGTAACCAGACCTTTAGCTCAGCCCGGGCTGCCGCGTCAGTCCGCACACCCCCGGTACCCGCCTTTGAACTTGCAGGGACGTTGAACTTTCGGCAAGCTCTTAAAATGCTTTCCCTCTCTATTCGACTTGATCGGGCGCAGAGATTTGTGCGGATGCTGGAGCAGGACGCGCCCTTGCTCGAGCTGCGCGTTGCCGCCCTGCATCCAGAACATCAGCGGTCCACCAGGAATTATGCCGCTCAACTGGCGCAGCGGGCTCAGGCGGAGCTGGAAAAAATCCACCATGAATTTTCCGTTTGGGATGCCAACGACGGCACACCCCAAGCCGCTGATTAGCCTCTAAATCAAGACTTCCGCCGTCCCGTGCCCGCTACCATCCTATCTAACTTCAGGGAGTCGTGATAGAACTCGCCTTGCGCCATGAGTCAATGGTTTTGGAAACGATGGGGCAGGCCGCAGGTTATTGCAGGACTGCTCCTGATGTGCTTCCTCGCGCAGTGCCTCTGGTTGGTCAGGCTGAACTTAAGCGGCAGCGAACCCGAGTCTCCGGAGCTTGCCGCTGAACTGTATCGCCGGGCCGAAAGCGGCTTGACCCAATGGCATGGCGGCCCCGTCGCCGGCACCCCGGGAGTTGATGGGGCGGCGGCATCCACCGCCGGCCCCTATCAGGATGCATTCGACATCTACCATTCCCCCCTCTGGTACTTGATTGCATCATCGCCATTTTTGCTGGCGCCGCACACCCTCCCCGGGACGCCGCTCTGGTTCGTGATGGCTCGAGTCTCCTATCTGATTTTCGGCCTGCTGCTGGGCGCGGCGCTATGGTATGTCTCCCGCAGGCTCTACGGTAATGCCGGCGGATATATTGCTCTCATCCTTTATTGCTTCTCGCCCGCAATCCTGCGCAGCAGCGCCCTATGGTTTGCGGAGCCCGAAATCGGCGCTGCCTGGGGCGCATTCGGCGCAGTCTTCACCGCCATCGCGGTGGCCCACACCTTGTATGCTCCGCGTGGTGTGGTGATCTGGAACTGGCGGCGCATCCTTCTGCTGGGAGTCGCTTTGACCTTGGCGGTCGGATCCCAGTTCTCCCTGGCAATCCTGATCCCAATAGCGCTGGCCTTCAAGTTGTATCTGGCCCCAACCCGTCGCGCCGCAATAGCCATTTGGGCGGCCAGTTGCGGCGTAACCCTATTTCTACTGTTGAGTGCTTATGAATTTAATCTGAAACAATTTTGGGCCGGGCTGCACCACGCCGAGTTTTTCGGGATCACGTGGCACGCATTCAGAATGCCGTCCGCATACCAAAGAGTTCTGCTCCAGCTGGGACAGAGTTCTCCGGCGCTGGTAATTGCGGTGCCAGCCGCGCTTTTCGTCTACGTTATGTGGCGGCGCGTGCGGTATTTCGGCAATACCGCGCCCTTACTGGTAGCGCTCGGAATGTTGGCAATGGCCATAGGGTCGCCCCATTATCCGGGACTGGGTTTTCAGCTCATCGCGCTGCCGTTCTTATTCGTATTTGTCGCAGGCCTGTCGGCGGATCTGCTCGAAACCCGCCACCGCAGCCTGGTACAGGCCTGCGTCTGGGGAATCCTTGGGGCCGGCTCGATTTGGAATCTGTTCGAACTGGCGCAGTTATCCTATCGGCGCTAGGGAGAAATATCCCCACTTACATGGAACCGACTACCCCTATCAGTTGAAGGGCATGCAATTATCACGCAACCCCTTTCGGCTCTGCTGGCTCTAATCAAGAGATAGAGGTGGTGCCATGGCCGGCAGACAAGGGTATGATGTGATAGTGGGTATACCAATGTTGAAGCCCTCAATTCCGGCCATGGTTACGGCTTTTATCGTTTTCATATTCTTGGTGCGGCTGCCGGCATCGGCGCAAGCCCAGGCTCATGGCATACCCGCCTCGGTCACCTCTTTGGGCTTCGGAGGCCGCGGCGCGCGTCCGTCCGGTATCTCTCCCAGCGTAACTTCAGTTGGGCCTGGATTCGCCGGTGGATCGGCCTGGGCCCTTCGGTCTGGCGCAACCTTTAGTTGGGGAACTTCGCGGCGATTTGCTGATAATTCGCGCCGCAACTTTTACCGTCGCCGCGATCGCTCTTATTACTCTTATTATCCCTATGGCGCCTATGCCTACGGCGGCTATTACGGCGCTCCGTTTTATTATCCCTACGTCGGCTACGATTCTCTGGATGTGGGTACGTATGACGACGACCAGCCTGATGACCGCTATGAAGGCGGACCGAC
>JAFAWN010000477.1 GCA_019241735.1 Terriglobales bacterium | reverse complement strand
CTGGATAAATGGCTCAACATCGAGGCTGATGGCGACCCCCTCTTTCCCTTTGGCAATGATGGTAAACCGGTTCTTCTCGCTTTGCGCCGATTCCTTGCCATTGGCGTCGTAAGACTGCACCATCCAGTAATAAGCGCCTTCCCCCAGTCCCGAAATCAGCACGTCGGCGGTGCTGACTTTGCGGTCCACAATGGTGGATGAAAAATACGGGTTGCGTGAAACCTGGATGCGGTAGCCCACCGCGTTCGACATTGGAGTCCACGAAAACTCCACCGGCTTGCGTTCATGCGACGTGAAAATCGGCATCATGTTGGCCGGTGTAATCGGCGTGGGAGTGCCCATCTCCGTCAGCCGAGCCATACGTGGCGATTCCGCCTGGAAACTCACTTTTTCCCAGTCCGCCAGCCGCACCACCTCGCCATTACGCGATACTTCGCCTTTGCCGCGCTTCATCAGTATTTCATGCTTGTCGTTCTTGGGATCGTTGCTCACCATGGCGGCGCTGTCCGGAGCAAGAGAAGCGGTTGCACCCGCCACTATTACCTGAGACTTTGACCCTTGTACGAAGGTAGCGGTAGCCAAGTCCACAGTGCCGGTGCTCACCGCTACGGCTACGTTCGTCTGCTGCTGGTCGTTGGCGGAGCTTTCCTCCACGACGATCAAAGAATCCTGCCGCACCGTATAGTTGGTGCCGTCGTTGAAAACGATCTTGGCCATCCCCTCGGGACCGGTCTGGACCACGTCTCCTTTTTCCAGCGGGATGTTATAGTCCGCAGCCACCCAAACATTGCTGCTGGCTTTCTTGACCCGCACCGTCCCGTCGAGCGCGGTAATGTGGGCCTGTTGCGCGCTCATCGTGCCAGACTTTGCCGGAGTTCCGGCAGCCCCCGCTACCGCCTCCAGCATATGGCTCGCGAATGTGTTCGCCTCTTTAATGCGGTTCTGAGTGAACTGCGGAAAGGCAATCCGGATCGCCGCAAAAACCACCAGCATCCCTAGCAACACAACCACGGCTACGCTGCGGTAGGTTACCGTTTTCCATGTGACCTGGATTGCCGGCTTGCGAGTTGGAGACACGGAGACCCCTGAAACACAGTTCCAGCTATAGAATATGGGGTAATCCGAACACTATCACAAGCTTAACTCGCTGAAAACAGGTCTCGCCCGCTCCACATTACCTTGGGGTGATTACGATCCGGGAATCGATTTCCGGTCTGCATTTCCAGTTTCGACTGGCTACGTCCGCGATACCTCCGCGTCGAAAAAATTCAGGAACTTCAGCTTCCCTTCCGCAGGCAGGAATGAAGCTTCGAAGGAATTTCGGGCGAGCTCCCTCAAGTGCTCGTCGCTGAAACCGAACGAGCCCTGAGCAAGTTGAAACTCATGCGAAAGCGATGTGTTAAACAGCGCGGGATCATCGGTGTTCAACACCACCTTCAATCCATGATCAAAGTAATTTCGCACGGGATGCTCGGCCAGAGTGCGGCAACATCCGGTACGCAGGTTGCTCGAAATGCATACCTCCACCGGAACTTGTCGCGTTGCCAGCTCTTCGATCAACTCCGGATCCAGTGCGGCGGTGAGGCCGTGCCCTATGCGTTCAGCCCCAAGATTCAGCGCGCCCCAAATGGACTCCGGCCCGGCAGCTTCCCCGGCGTGGGCGGTAAGCCGTAGTTCATGCTCGGCAGCGAAGCGGTATTCATCCCGAAAGATCTCGGGCGGAGCTTTTTGCTCATCGCCTCCAATTCCCACTGCAACCACATTGCGGTCACGATACCGGGCGGCAATCTCGAATACTTCGCGCGCCGCCATGGCCCCGAATTGCCGCACCGCGTCGAAAATCCATAAGATGGAAACGCCAAAATCGCTCGCGCCGCGTTCACGGCCCCGTTCCAGTCCCTCGAAGATGGCATCGAAGTCCTGCTTGCGCCACAGGCAGACCCCCACCGAAACATAGACCTCGGCATGGAGCACGGTCTCGGCCGCAAGGCGTTCCATGAGGCGGTAAACGATCAACTCGTAATCCTCTGGAGTTTGCAGCATCCCGGTCACTTCTTTGAACGCCATCAGAAAACCACTGAAATCCGAATAGCGGTACAGTTGTTCGATTTCTGGGATCGATCGTCGCCGCCCGTGCCGCGCGCTCAGTTCAACCATGGTCTCGGGATAGATTGATCCTTCCAAGTGAAGATGCAGCTCGGCCTTGGGGAGCGTACGGATGAAATTCTTCGCCGGCTCGCGTGGCGCCATCGAACCAGTGTAGACGGACGTATTGGGATTTGCGATGGGCCCGCCGGCCCGATGCGCGTCAATTTTCTGGCAAAGTTTTTCCTGGCACCCGGCAAATAAAACAAGCCTTAGGTGGCGAGAATTACCGCGCTCTCGCGAATTCGCTATGGTGACGGCTATAGAACCGATAAATGCCTAGCCCAATCGCCAGCCAGCCGAAAAAGCGCAGCCAGGTAAGAATTGGCAGGCCACACATCAGCAGTGCACAGAAAAGTACGCTCAGCACCGGGGCGGCAATGCCTCCGGGTGCGCGGAAGCCACGGTGCCTTCCCGGATCACGATAACGCAGAATAATCACGCCCACCGAGACCAGAACGAACGCGAACAGAGTGCCAATGTTCGACAGGTCGGCAAGTGTCCCAATATCTAAAATTCCCGCCGGAATTCCCACCACAAACCCCGCAATCCAGGTTGCGGTGGATGGCGTGCGAAAGCGGGGATGCACGCGTCCAAAAAGTCCCGGCAATAATCCATCACGCGACATCGCGAACCAGACGCGGGCTTGCCCTAGTTGGAACACGAGCAGGGATGAAATCATCCCCATCATCGCCCCAAACAGCACTCCAAGGTGTATCCAGCGTAACGAGTGCGATCCCGTAGAAACAGTTAAGTTTTTCAGGCTGTTGGCGACCGGCGCAGCATCATCGATCAGGTTCTGCCAGGGAACGATTCCGGTAAGTACGATTGCCACCCCGATGTAGAGCAGGGTGCAGACCACGAGGGTTGCGATGATTCCAATCGGAAGATCGCGTTGCGGGTTTCGGGCCTCCTCGGCGGCGGTTGAGACCGAATCAAATCCGATGTAGGTGAAAAAAATAATCGATCCGCCGGTCAGGATGCCGGACCATCCCTGAGGCGCAAAAGGATGCCAGTTTTCGGGATGAACGTAGTGCGCCCCGGCGATGATAAATGCCAGGATGGCGGCAATCTTGAGGATCACCATGGTGTTATTGGCCTCCGCCGATTCGCGGATTCCACGCACCAGTATCACTGTCAGGATCATCACCACCAGAAACGCCGGCAGGTTGAAGCCGAAATGCAGCCCCGGAGTGTAGAGCATGTTGCCCTTGAGATCGGTTAATCCGCCGGGAAGGTACGCCGGAGAAATCCAGCGCAATGCTGGATGCCATCCGAACCAGTCAAACATCCCGACCAGATGGGCCGCAAATCCCACGCTTACCGCCATGTTGCTTACCGCGTATTCCAGGATCAGATCCCAGCCAATGATCCACGCAATCAACTCGCCCATGGTGGCGTAGGTGTAGGTGTAGGCGCTGCCGGCTATCGGAATCATGGAAGCCAGTTCCGCATAGCACAGGCCGGTAAAGCCGCAAACAATCGCAACCAAGACCAACGACAGCGCCAAGGCGGGACCCGCGCCGGGGCGTCCCGTGGTGGCGTGATGAGTGACCAGAAAATCCAGGAGTGGCGCGTTAAAGATAGAAGACGTATCGAACTTCTGGCCCGCGATTGCGGTGCCAATCACAGTGAAGATACCGGAGCCGATAACCGCGCCGATGCCCAAGGCGGTCAGCGAAACCGGGCCGAGGGTCTTTTTGAGTCTGCGTTCGGGATCCTCCGAGTCGGTGATCAGCTTGTCGATCGACTTGCAACAAAAAAGCTGGCTGTCGGATGTTCGGATGACAGTGTCCGGCGATGATTCAGTGGATGGGTGTGCCAAAAGATGTGGTCTCCATGACCGGGATCAGCG
>JAFAWN010000354.1 GCA_019241735.1 Terriglobales bacterium | reverse complement strand
AACTGGTCAATGCCGCCGCCTATTTCAACATGGATGTAGCAGTTTCCGGCCCCAGGTTTGGCGCTTCTTCAGTTCCCAGCCTGAAGCAGTTCTTGCGCGAAGTAGCGCGATCGGTGCCCAGTCCGAGGGGCGGCACGGTTTATGACGCGTGGAAGGCGTCTGCGGAAAAGAGCGAAACCACAAGCGCGCGCGAAACCAGCGGAGACACCTATCGTCCTCCGGCGGCCCAGAGTCATGGCGACGCTCCCGTCGGTGATCTGGGTAGCGGCTCAGACTATACCGTTTTCCTGCAGCATCTAGGCGTTCCCTCCGCTGATATTGGTTCGACCGGACCTTATGGCGTTTATCATTCGGTGTTCGACAATTTCAATTGGTTCAAGAAATTCGGCGACCCGGATTTCTTTTACGAGCAGCAGATGGCGAGAGTATTTGGCCTGGAATCAATGCGCATGGCGGACGCCGACGTGCTGCCCTTCGACTATGGAGAATATGGAAAAGAAGTGCTCTCCTATGTCGACGCTGCCGGTAAGAGATCAGCGTCGGTTTTCGGGGAACGGCCGCCCAGTTTTGCGGATGCAACCGCGGCAGCCCGCAATTTCGAGCAGGCCGGAGAGTACATTGCCGGCCGGCAGAAGAATCCGGGAAACGACGCTGCCAAACTAAACCGAATCCTGCGGGAGACCGAACGCGCTTTGCTGATCCCAGAGGGCTTGCCCACCCGGCCGTGGTATCACCACGCGATCTACGCTCCAGGAAGGTACACCGGATACGCTGCGGTGGTGATTCCCGGGATCAACGAGTCCATTGATCAGCATGACCTGGAGCGCACACGCCAGCAGATTAAAACATTGGCTGAAGCGCTCAATCGGGCGGCGAAGGTGCTAGAAAGCTACCGGTAACCTGGAGGAGAAGGGGCAATGGAGCCAAACGATGAAATGCAGGGGATTAACGAACAAGCGCAGGCTCGCCACATTCCGCATTCGGTAAAGATGTGCCTGTTTTTCTCGACGGTTGGCCTTGTCCTTTTGGAAGTGGAATGTGTGCAAGGTCTCCTGTCCAAGCCATGGACTTACGCCCAGTTGCGGCATCCTTGGGCGTACCCGTGTTTCATCTTCCTGCCGTGGGCTTTTTGCGTCTGGGGAGTGTGGCGCTTGAGTGGCTTGGCGGCCCGGCACCGCCTGGTGGGGAGTGAAGTTATCCGGCTAATGGAGGGTTTAGCTGGAATGCCCGTGTGGACATATTTGCTTACATGGCAGTGGAACGAGTTCGTGTTGGCGATCTCAAAATTGAAGTAAGTCGGCTGGGGTTTCTTCAGATGTAATGCTCTTTATCGACATCATTGAAAGTGATGTCAAACTCCTGCTTCTGTTCAGAAAGCAGTTCCAATGCATCTCCGTTTTTCCCGGTGATACGTCCGCTGACTTCTGCCCGGTCGAAATACCGCCGCGCTTCCGCGGAATTTTTAGGATCGCCATCGGTATAGATCACCCCCTGGTCGCCGACCGCGCGCGCCCACCAGATGGTCGAATATCCAATCGCCGAGCCCATCTCGAAAACGCTTTTTGCCCCAATCATCACACCCAGTTGATAAAGGCGCGTGCTGAACTGAAAAAGGTCAAGCGGAGAGGCTAGTACGACGTGTTCCGAAGTCAATATTACGAAGTTATGCTGAAGTTTTGAAATTATTGCAGGCGGAAACGTTCGTTCATCAGGCGTTGCAGGCGCGGTTTGTATATAAGGTCGAAGGCAAGTTCTTTGTCCGGAAACATCGCCAGCGCTGCCCGCTTGGCGCCCGCGGTCAGCTCCGAAGCCTCTTCGACGGTAAGGTTCGGGTCCTGGCTGATCACTGAGGTGACCATGCTGATCAAGATCTGCAGACGGCGGATTTTTTGGGCTTCCAGATCCTCGTCGCCCCGGCTGCTTCCGCCGTTCGCCTTCCCGGGCTGATCGCCACTCTGCAGAGTGCTCATAGGTGGATAAATTTGACGGCGCCGCGGAACCCCTAAAAATCTCTGGT
>JAFAWN010000309.1 GCA_019241735.1 Terriglobales bacterium | reverse complement strand
TGAAGGGCTTGCCAATATAGTCATCGGCGCCCAGTTCGAGGCCGTGGACGCGATCAGACTCGCTGCTCTTGGCGGTTAAGAAGATTACTGGCGTTGAGGCCAGGGACTGAGTCTCCCGGATTTGCCGGCACAACTCCAAGCCGTCTTTTCCGGGAACCATAATGTCAAGAATGAAAAGAGCCGGGCGCTGACGCTCGGACTCGACAATGACGGCATTTCCAGTGGGGAACACCCTAACCGCGAATCCCGCTGATTCCAGATGGTGCCGCAGCAGCCGTGAAATATCGGGATCGTCTTCAATTACGAAAATGCAGGGCTTCACAAGGGGTATTGTATCCGCAAGCAACTCATTTTCCGGGACCTTGCGAAAGCCGCGCCACGGCTGCATTCGGCCCGGAGTTTCGCGCGGTAAGGTTTATAATCGCGAAAAGCCATGACCGAACAGATCAAACGCAAGCTTCAGGATGAGATCAACGCGCTTGAGCACGAACTGAGCCATGAGCTTCCCAAGGAACTCAAGAAAGCGGTTGCGCTGGGCGACCTGAGCGAGAATGCCGAATATCACATGGCGAAGCAGCGCCAGGAATTCGTTAAGGCCCGGCTGCGGCAATTGGGACGGCGGCTGGCGGACTTGTCGTTGATTAATATGGACAACATTCCGCGCGACAAAGTGGGCCTGGGTTCCACAGTGCGCGTCTTCGATAATGCCAAGAATGAAGAAGTGGAATACAAGCTGGTCACGAGCGAAGAGTCAGACGTGACTGCGGGAAAAATCTCCACGAGTTCCCCGATTGGGCGGGCATTGCTGAATAAGAAAGTAGGGGACAGCGCGCTGGTGGTGACTCCGAACGGAAAGCGCGAGATGGAGGTCCTGAAACTTACGACCATCCATGATGTGGCGGCGGCAGAATGAGGACTCGCACCTGGACCAGCGCCTTTGGCCGCGCCTGCGGAGTTTTACTGGATGCAATTGTTCGCTGGCTTGCATTGGCGCGCATTAATCCCAACGTTTTGACATTTCTCGGACTTGTGGTCAACGTTGTGGCAGCTTTCCTGTTCGGCTACGCCAATATCGATAATCAGGCGCGCATGTTCCGCTACGTGGGATTAGTCATTATTGGATCTGGATTTTTTGATCTGGTTGACGGCCGTGTCGCACGCGCCAGCAACCGGGTCACAAAGTTCGGCGGGTTCTTTGATTCGGTGGTGGACCGTTACAGCGACGCTTCGCAATTTCTCGGCCTATTGGTGTTTTACGCGCGCGGGGACCGCTTCTTCTACGTGGTGCTGACCGCCATCGTGATGATCAGCGCGATCATGGTCAGCTACACGAGGGCGCGAGCGGAATCGCTGATTGGGTCTTGCCGGGTAGGCTTTATGGAGCGCCCAGAGCGCCTGGTGCTGGTAATTATCGGGGCGCTGTTCAACCGTATGGCCCCGGTCCTCTGGATTATCGCAGTACTTTCCACGATCACGGTGATTCACCGCATGCGTTATACCTGGACGCGGACCGAAGGCATCAGTGTGGTTCCAGCAAATGGACGGGCAGCGTAGAAAACTACACCGCTCTCGGGCTCGTTTTGTCTCCGTGCATTCAACTGTAGAGTTCTGATTGCGAAGGAAGATCATTGCCGGCTGAACCAGTTCTTGTAATCCATGGCGGCGCCTGGGCGATGCCCGATAGCGTCGTGGAGGCCCACCTCCGCGGTGTGCGCAATGCCCTCGCCGCGGGCTGGCGCGTGCTGGGAAATGGTGGTTCCGCCCTGGACGCCGTAGAAGAAGCGGTTGTTGTGATGGAAGATGACGAGATCTTTGACGCTGGGCGCGGCAGCTTTCTAAACCGCGACGGCAGAGTTCAGCTGGACGCGCTGATTATGGACGGCGCGACCTTGCGCGCGGGTGGCGTAGGTTGCGTAGAGCATTTACGAAATCCTGTGCGGGCGGCCCGAAAAATTCTGAGCGAGAGCCCGCATGTGTATTTTGTCGGCGAAGGAGCGGAGCGATTCGCCGTTGAGCATGGCATCAAACTGTGCCGGAACGAGGAGCTCGTGATCCCGCGCGAAGTACAACGCCTGCAAGAATTCCAAGCCTGCGGGATAGACAAAGACAGCGCTGACCTGTTTGCAGCCACAATCTCACATGACACGGTCGGCGCGGTCGCTCTCGACAGCGCTGGGAACCTGGCATCGGCCACATCCACCGGGGGCACTCTCAATAAGGCCCCGGGGAGATTGGGCGATTCGTCGCTCATCGGGTGCGGCTGCTATGCGGACAACAAAAGCGCCGCGGCCTCTACCACCGGCTGGGGCGAACCGATGATGAAGCTAGTACTGGCGAAGTGGGCAGCGGACCGTGTGCTTTCTGGCAGCTTGCCGGAGTGGGCGGCGGCAGAGGCGATCAGCTATCTTGAGTCCCGCGTGAATGGGCACGGCGGCATAATTCTGCTTGATGCCCGCGGCCAATTTGGGATCGCGCACAATGCTCCACGTATGGCGTGGGCGGTCAGGACTATGGAGCGGGAAGAGGCCGGGGTCGAGCGGGTTAAATAGATACTCAGAAATTGTCATCCGACGTTTCAAGTTATCTCGAATGGAATTTATTCCGGTTGAATCTGCTGTGAGGGAACCCTTCCAATTCCCCTGCTAAACTGACGCATGCCTGAAACAGATAACCCCACGCCCCGCACCCGCGTTGTTCGCGAACCGGAGCGCGGCGTATACCATCGCGATGAAGTTTATGGAATCCTCGACGAAGGTTTCATCTGTCACGTCGGATTTGTGGCCGACGGGCAGCCTTTCGTGATTCCTACCAGCTACGGGCGAAAAGACGATCACCTTTACATTCACGGATCCGCCGCCAGCCGCATGCTCCGGCGAATAGACGACGGCATACCAGTTTGCATCACTGTGACCCTGCTGGATGGCATAGTTTTAGCGCGGTCCATTTTCAACCACTCGATGAATTACCGCTCGGTGGTGGTGCTCGGAACCGCTATGGTGGTCGAGGATCCGGATGAGAAGCTCGGGGCTTTGCGTCTGCTGTCGGAGCACATTCTGCCCGGCCGGTGGGAGAATGCGCGAAAGCCAATCGAGAAAGAACTGAAAGCGACTTCGGTATTGCGTCTTCCTATCACTGAATTTTCGGCGAAAGTCCGCAAGGGGCCCCCTATCGATGACGAGGCGGACTATGTGTATCCGGTGTGGGCGGGAGTCTTGCCGCTCGAAGTGGTCCCGCAAACCGCGATTAACGACCCCAGAATGGATCCGATGCGGGAGGTTCCGCCATATGTCAAAAATTACTCCAGGAAGAAGTAGATGGGAGAGAGTGACGATCGGAGACACACGTCGGCATAATTTAACCAAGCCGTGCTGACTGGAAACTCGCAGCTGCTATCAAGGAATTAGCAGCAATTTCCCCGTCGTTTTGCGGCCTTCCAAATCGCGATGCGCCTGTTGGGCCTCTGCCAGCTTGTAAGTATGCTCAACACGCAGCTTCAACTTGCCTGCGGCAACCATGGAAAAGACTGCGGTCGCTCGCGCCACTAATTCTTCGCGCGTAATTGTATAGTTTTGCAACACCGGCCGGGTAAGAAACAGCGATCCCTTCTGGCTCAAAATAATCGGATCGAACGGCGGGACCGCGCCACTGGATCCCCCGTACAGCACCATGTATCCGCGGGGGCGCAGGATGTTCAACCCCTTTTCAAAAGTAGTCTTGCCCACGCTGTCATAGACCACATCGACCCCCGTACCACCGGTCAGCCGCTTGGTTTCCTGTTCAAAGTCCTGTTTGGTATACAGGATCACATCGTCGGCGCCAGCGTCGCGTGCTAACTTCGCCTTCTCCTCGGTTGAGACTGTGCCGATGACGCGGGCGCCAATATGATGAGCCATTTGCACCAGCAAGAGTCCTACGCCACCAGCCGCGGCGTGCACCAGCGCGTTCTGACCTGGTTTCAGGGTAAAGGTATCGTGGCAGAGGTAATGCGCGGTCATCCCTTGCAGCATCATCGCTGCCGCATCGCGGTCGCTCACGCCTTCCGGAATTTCAACGAGGCGGTCGGCTGGGACAGCAGCATATTCCGCGTAGCTTCCGCGAATGTCGCTCCAGGCGACGCGCGTTCCTACTTTCAACGATGTAACGTTTGCACCAATGGCTGAGACGGTACCGGCGCCTTCCTGTCCGGCGACGAAGGGAAGAGGAGCCTTGTAGCGGCCCTCCCTGAAATAAACATCGATGAAGTTGATCCCGGCAGCAGCGACCTTCGCTACAGCCTCATTCTCTTTGGGCTCAGGCATTGGAAGGTCAACGTAGCTCAAGACTTCAGGGCCGCCGGTCTGCATTACCTGGATAGCTTTCATGGGACTCTTTGATTCCCCCGCCGACGCCGGAGATTCACTGCAATTT
>JAFAWN010000285.1 GCA_019241735.1 Terriglobales bacterium | reverse complement strand
GCAGTGCATTATTCCGTACGCGACGCAGGAAGGCGAGATCAGCTTCTGCGCGTACAATACGGGCATCGGCTGGCGCAACATTATCGAAAAGATGCACATGACCGCAACGCTCACCAAGTGGTACGAGGAGCACGGCAAGCATGAAATTTTCGCCGGCGGCAAGAAGGTCAACGACGCGGCCCGGGGAAAATTCCTGACCGTGGTCGGTATGACCCTCTGCCTGATGAAGAACTACGATCCCTTTCAATCGCCGACGCATTTCAAGTTGATGGATTTGCTCAAGAAGTTCGACAAGAACTTCAACGCTACCGGCAAGAACTATGGCAAGGTCGGCCCCGACCGCACCATCGACGATGTGATGAAGCGCCGCCAAGATCGGTGGAACTTCTTGTTCATCGCCGGGATGTGGTTTCAGGACCTGTTCAATTACGACTTCCGCCGCACCGAGCAGTGCATTATCCCCTACGCTACGCAGGAAGGCGAAATTTCCTTCTGCGCCTACAACACCGGTGTGGGATGGCGCAACATCATCGAGAAGATGCACATGACCGCGACCCTCACGAAATGGTACGAGGAGCACGGACGCCACGAGATCTTCGCCGGCGGTAAGAACGTGAAGATGGAATCGGTCGAGCACGGCCTGCTGCTCAAGGATGAAATTGTGACTAACGAGGAGCAGCACGACCTCGATAAGCTGGGAATTGCCAAGAATGCCCGCGAGGAAAAAATGCGGGCGCGCGATAAAAAGCAGAAGGACGATCCGGCGTACAACGCCCGCATGGCGGCTATGTATCGCGAAGTCGTACTGAAAGAGAAGCCGGTGGTCGCGGAGAATGGCTTCATCCCACTGGGTGCACTCACTATGCCCAAGACGGCGAAGCCAGAAGTGGGCGAACCGGTGCTCGGAGATTAGCCTTGGCGTCTACATCAGTGGCCGCCCGAAAGGGCGGCCTTTTTATTGGTGGCAAGACTGAGTAAGGCAATCTGCAATGCTTACACCCTCAGCTCCACCACGGTAGCTCCGCCTCCGCCTTCATTTTGCGGTGGCTCCGCCACCGTTTCTACATGCGGATGCCGCTGCAAATATTGCCGCAGCGCCTTGCGCAGAATCCCCATGCCGCTGCCGTGGACCACTCTAATCCGGGGCAATCCGGCGAGAAACGCGCGATCGAGGAATTTTTCCACCTCGCTGGTGGCTTCATCCACCGTCCGGCCGATAACATTTATTTCTGACGGCACGTTCTGGTTCTCGGATTCGAGCGAAACTGAAATCCCGCGCGCCCTCGCCGCCTTAATGGGGGAATCGAGTACCCGCGCGATCACCTCCGCAATGTCGGGCCGCGCGATCTTCATCTTCATCGACCCAATTTCGACTTCGAAATGGTTTTCGTCAATCTTGCGCAGCACCCTCGCCGCGCGCCCTACGGACTTTAATTTGACGGTATCGCCTTCCGATACGTTCTTGACCAGTTGCGGCTCAGCGTGCGGATCACCCCGGTCGGCGCCGCTGCTGTGCGCCACTACGGTGGAGTCAAACTCCTCCCGGAACTCGCGACGCGATTTCGCAACCCGCTTTTCCGCATCTTTTGAAACCTTTTGGGAAGCCGCTCGCTGCTCAATCCCCTGCACTGTCTCCTTGGCGCGGTATTCCAGATCGCGCAGCAATGCTTCCAGTTTCTTCTCCATCTCCTTGATCTTGGCCTGCTGTTCTTTCCTGCCCTCGGCTGCGAGCTGCGCCTTCTCGCGCGCCAGTTCTTCCTCGCGGGCCTTCAGCTGCAACCGTTCCGCTTCCACTTCCCGCAAGTCCGCATGCAGGCGCTGGAGAAAAGCTCCAACATCCCGCGCCTGCGTTCCCAGGCCTGCTCTTGCTTCCCTTATGATTTCTGGATTCAATCCCAGCCGCTGCGCAATATTGATGCCCGCGGATTCTCCGGGCACGCCGATTTTCAGCTCATAGGTGGGCTGCAAGGTGGATTCGTTAAACCCTACCGAAGCGTTTATCACCCCGGGCGTGTTGGCGCCATAAACCTTCAGCGACGTGTGGTGGGTTGAAATTATCGTGACGCAGCCGGTGCGAAGGAAATGTTGGGCAATCGCCACCGCCAGCGCCGCTCCTTCTTCGGGATCCGTGGCCGAACCTAATTCGTCCAAAAGAACTAATGATTCCGCTGTCGCGGTGCGCGACAGGAAATCAATATTCGTAACGTGTGCGGAAAAAGTAGATAAATTCTGCTCGATGGATTGATAGTCGCCAATGTCGGCCAGCACCGCATCAAACACCGGAAGTTCTGCCCGGTGAGCCGGAACCGGGATGCCTGCCTGCGCCATCAGCGCCAGAAGTCCGGTGGTTTTCAACGCCACGGTTTTGCCGCCGGTATTGGGTCCGGTGATGATCAGTTCGCCCTGGTCATTTTCTAGTTCAATCGTGACTGGCACAATCCGCACATTCCTGGATTTGAGATTTCTTTCCAGTAAAGGATGCCGCGCATTCTGCAATGACATCCGCACCGGAGCGCTCTTATCGGACACAAACGCCGGAGACACGCAGTCGTAATCCTCGGCAAAGCGGGCCTTGGCGAATTGCAGCTCAATCTGCCCGAGGACCTCCATCGCTGCGGTGATCTCATTCGCGTGCTCACCTATGCGCCGCGTCATTTCCGCCAGTATGCGATGGATCTCTGCCTGTTCGTCGTCGTGCAGGCGCACCAGTTCATTGTTTTGCTCGATAGTTTCCAGCGGCTCGACGAAAACAGTCTGTCCGCTTGAGCTCGCCCCGTGCACTACGCCTTGAACGCTGCGCTTCTGCTCGATTTTCACCGGAATGACAAACCGGTCGCCGCGTATGGTGACCAACTCCTCCTGTAGCGCGCTGCCTTCCGCTAACTTTCGTAAATATCCGCGCAGCGATTGCTGGATCGCTCGCCGCTGCTTTTCAATCTCCCGCCGGATGCGCCCGAGTTCCGGGGAGGCGCGGTCATCGAGGGTGCCGTCGGGCTGAATTTTGTTGTGAAATCCCCGGAGAAATTCCGCGAAGTCGGCGATGCCGTGGGAGAGTTGCGCCACCGCGGTCCACTCCGTGCGCATCGCTGCCGGAGGATGCGAAGAAATTGTTTTCCATTCCGCAGCTCGATCCACCACCAGCACTACATCCCGGATTTCAGTTGTTTCGAGCGCCGCGCCAGCGATGCGAGACCGTTCCACGTGCTCACTGACGTCGATCAATCCAAAAAATTCAAAATTGCCGCCAACACGGCGAAATTCGCGAACCTCACTCACCAGTTGGTGTTGGTTTGCAATCCACCCGCGATCGGTTGCAGCACTGAGTGCCGTAACTTGCCGCTGCCCGAGTTCAGATCCGGCATATCCGCGCAACAGATCGCGCAGAGCCTCAAATTCCAGGACCTTCCCGCTGCTGTGGGTCAACGGCTGGGGCATGGATAAATGGTACAAGATTCAGCATCAGGACGATCGCCCGGCGTTCGGCACTGCGCCGCTCTGCTAAAATCAGGCTGCAACAGTGCTGATAGGACTGTTTCCATGGCCTTTCCCACAACCAGGCTCCGCCGTCTGCGGCGCACCGAAGCCCTCCGCTCCATAGTGCGCGAGACCCGGCTCACGCCGGAAGCATTGGTATATCCCTTGTTCGCCTGCACCGGCGAGGGCATTCGGCGCGAAGTCCGTTCAATGCCGGGGGTCTTTCAGCTCTCAGTGGATGAAGTTGTAAAGGAGGCGCGCCAGGCGCAGTCGCTGGGCATTTCTGCCGTGATCCTTTTCGGCTTGCCGGACAAGAAGGATGAAATGGCATCCGGCGCCTGGGATGATGACGGCATCGTGCAGCGCGCCACTCACGCGATCAAGAGGGAAGTGCCGAATCTTTTGGTGATCGGAGATGTTTGCCTGTGTGAATACACTTCGCATGGCCATTGCGGAATTGTGCGGGAGACGCACAATCCCAAATCACTGGGCGCGGCCGTGATGCACGGGGTCACAATTACCGCGGCGCGAAGCGAGAAGCTAAGAGCGATCGAGGCGGCCGCCGCGCAAATGGTGCAGGCGTTTGAAATCGTCAACGACGAAACGCTGGAACTGCTGGCCCGTACCGCGGTTTCGCTGGCCCGCGCCGGCGCCGACATAATCGCACCTTCGGATATGATGGATGGCCGGGTCGCAGCTATCAGGCAAGCGCTCGACCGCGCCAGCCTTGCCAACACCCCGATCCTTTCTTATGCCGCGAAGTTTGCGTCGGGATTTTACGGACCTTTCCGCGAGGCCGCCGAGTCCACCCCGCAATTCGGCGATCGCCGCTCCTATCAGATGGACGGAGGCAATCTGCGCGAAGCCATGCGTGAGATCGAGCTCGACATCTCCGAAGGCGCGGACATGATCATGGTCAAGCCGGCGCTGCCTTATCTGGATGTAATTGCTGCCGCGCGCGAGCGCTTCGATCTGCCCATCGCTGCGTACCAGGTTTCCGGAGAGTACGCCATGATCGAAGCCGCAGCCCGCAATGGTTGGATTGACCGCGACCGGGTACTGATGGAATCCCTAATTTCGATTCGCCGTGCCGGCGCGACCACGATTCTTACCTATCATGCGAAAGAAGCGGCCCGCCTGCTGGCCGCCTGAGTTCTCCTGAGCGAAGAGTCCGTTTGCGGGAGCAAAACGAAGCGCGCTTAAAGGACCTTACGACATTACTGCGAATACCAGTCCAGCAAGCGGACCTCGATGCCGGTTCCTTCCAGCCCTTTTTTGAATACCGACAAATCCGATCCGCGATAGTGATATGGGATCACAGTCTTCGGGTGGAACGCTTTGACCGCCTCCGCCGCTTCTTCCGGCGGCATGGTGTAGGGCAGGTTCATGCACACGAACGCCACATCAATATTTTTCAGCGCTCGCATTTCCGGCACGCCCTCGGTATCTCCTGAAAAGTAAAAGCGCTTCCCGCCGTAAGTGAGAATGTAACCGTTTCCCGTGCCCTTTTCGTGAAACAGTTTTCCCGCGGCCGGTCCGCGCTTCAGGTTGTAGGCAGGCACTGCCTCGACGGTCCAGTGCTGCCAGGTTTTTGTTTCCCCATTCGCCATCGGCCTTGCCGTCGTAACGGTGTTCAGAACCGCTTGGGGCGCGAGGATTTCCGTTCCCGGCTTGCTGATCTCCGAGATCGAACCGGCGTTCATGTGGTCAGCATGGGTATGCGTAATCAGGATTAGGTCGGCACTGGGCAGTCCGGCAAGCTTCGCAGGAGGCGCCGGATCCAGATAAATGACTTTGCCTCCCGCCTCGATAAGCGTGCTCGCGTGATAGATGGGCGTGATTTTGACTGGTCCCGCGGCGGTTTCAAAAACTTGGGGAGCGCTGGCGGCCAGCGAAACCACGGATGAAGCGAGTATGGAAAAACACAAAGCCAGTAGTCTCATGGGTACTCCTTGTTCTGTTTCGCATAAAGATTCGGTACGCCCGACGCGGGTTGTAAGATCAACGCTCCTGCTCCACCGGATTGCTGAGCGTCCCGATTGAGCTGATCTCCACCTCAATGCGATCGCCCGGCTTCATCCACAGGGGAGGCTTCCGTGCAAATCCTACGCCATTGGGGGTGCCGGTGATGATCACATCGCCGGGAACCAACTCGGTAAAACTCGAAATGTAGCTAATTAAATGCGGCACGGTGAATACCACATCATCGAGTCCCGAATCCTGCATGATCTCGCCATTTAATCGCGTCGTAAGGTGAAGCCTGCCGGGATCAGGAATTTCGTCCGCGGTCACCATCCATGGCCCAAAAGCGCCAGTGCTCGGGAAATTTTTGCCGGGAGTGAATTGGTGGGTATGCAGCTGCCAGTCGCGGATCGTAGCATCGTTATAGATCGAATAGCCCGCGATGTGCTCCGCGGCTCTTTCCGCCGGAATGTACCGTCC
>JAFAWN010000251.1 GCA_019241735.1 Terriglobales bacterium | reverse complement strand
CTGGATACCCGGGGTGCGCCCCCACCGCTACCTTCCACCGAAGTGCCTGTTCGATGGTGCGCTTCATCGTCTCGCGATCACCCGCGTGCCCCCCGCACGCAACGTTGACCGAAGTAATCGAGGGCATCAGCGCCTCCTGGACGCCGTTGGCAATATCCTGCGGGCGTTCCCCCATGTCGCAATTCAGGTCAATATATTTCATCCTGAAATCAATGCGTCAGCGGACAGCAGTGCCTCCTGCTCTCTTAAAGCAGCCCGGGCCATTTCCCAGCTGACTTTTTCAAAGCGAACTTCATCGCGGGGACGAAGCTGTCCTACGCTGCTCAGATCGGCGGAAATTACGTTCGCGATTTTTGGATAGCCGCCAGTGGTCTGCTGCTCCACGAACAGAATAATGGGCTGGCCACCTTCTGGGATTTGAATCGCGCCCAACGATACCCCTTCCGTGATCATCCCGCCGCCAGCACCAGCTAAAACCGGCGGGCCCTTTAGTCGCAGCCCCATACGATTCGACTCTTCGGAAACCCGGTAACTGTTGCCGTAAAAAAGTTGCTGGGATGATTCCGGAAACCAATCACTTTGCGGCCCCGGCGTGAGCCGCAACACCTTTCGCGGCGATAATTTCTTTAAAGCCTCCGATCCGAGCGCCGCTTTCCGAAAAGGCCCTTCTGTCTCCCCGATGTTTAATACGTCCCCCTTTCTCAGTGGTCTCCCGTTATATCCGCCCAAGCCGCTCAATACGTCGGTGGATGCGCTGCCTAGAAACATCCCGGCTGCAATTCCGCCCCGAACGCACAGATAACACCGCGCGCCCGATCTGGAGGGTCCCAGCTTAAGCGTCTGCCCCGGGCCCAGTTTTATCAACGCCCACATCTCGATCGGGATATCGTCGAGCAGCGGGCCAAAGTCGGAGCCCGCGAGCGCCACCACTGCTCCCTCGGGAAACCGGAAACTGCCGCCCAGCAGCGTCATCTCCAGTGCAGCCGCGCCGCGCGCGTTGTCCACCAGCCGATTTCCAATCTGCAAGGCGAGCGGATCCGCGGCTCCGGCAGCGGAAACTCCCATCGGTCCGAAGCCCGGCCGCCCCAAATCCTGGACCGTGGTTAACAAACCCGGCGCCAATACCTCGATCACGCTCATTGCGATTTCAGCGCGGCGAATTTGTCTGGTGAAATGGGCATGAAGCGGACCTGGTCTCCAATCTTCAATACGCTCATCTCCTCCCGCTCCGGCCGGAACATGTCGATCGGAGTTTGTCCGATTAGCCTCCACCCGCCGGGCGTCGCCAACGGATACACGCCCGTTTGTTCACCGGCAATGCCCACACTTCCGCGAGGCACCCGCGGGCGCGGGGCCGGCAGGCGCGGAGTTGACAGCTCCTTGCGCAGCCCTCCGAGATAGGCGAAGCCGGGAACGAATCCCAGAAAATACACGACATAAATGACCGAAGCGTGCAGGTTTACTACCTGCTCGGCCGTCATTCCATGAAATGCGGCAACATCATTCAGATCCGGGCCATACTCATTGCCGTAGCACACCGGAATTTCAACTTTCCGCGGCTCCGGCAGACGCACCTCATCGAGCCGCTGAATATAAGGCCGCAGAATTTCCTCCACATCTGAATGCTGCAAGTGGAGGCCGTCGAAGCTAATCAATAGTGAGCAATATCCGGGATTGAGATTCCTGATTCCCGCAACCGGCTCGGTTTCGAGCAGTCGGAGCAGCCGGATTACCTGCTGGTGCGCCGCAATGGTAATTTCGTCGCCGAAGTAAATGATTAGCGACTGGTCGCTCGCAGGTTGAAATCGAACTATGCCGCGTGCCGGGGTCAACATACTGGCGGCATCTTACTTCATGAGCCCGATTTGACTCGGATGCGCAGGCAGGAATAACGCGCCTGGCCGCTTGGGATTCATTGCTGGGCTTTCCAGCGATTCTATCCGGCCTGCCGGCGGTCTCCCGCTCTCAAGCGCTGAGAGCGCTCGGCGCGATTGCATCCTCGATCGCCGCCACCAGGTCCTCATACTCAAACGCAGCATCGTGTCGTTGGGCGCCAATGAAAAATGTTGGCGTGCCATTGACGCCGCTGCGAACGCCTCCGCTGAAGTCCGCACGAACACGTTCCCTGTAAGTTCGGTCTTTCAGCGCCTGCTCCAAAGGCTCGGCCGCCAGTCCCAGTTTTTCGGAGAGCTCCAGGAAAAGCGGCCCGCCTAACTCCCCTTGGTTTTCAAACAGCAGATCATGCATTTCCCAAAACTTCCCATGAGCGCCAGCGAACTCCGCGGTCTCCGCCGCAGCTTCCGCGTTCGGATGTATTTGCGCCAACGGAAAATTCCGGAATACAAAACGCAGCCGCTTTCCAAAGTGCTTCTGGATGCGTTTCACAATCGCATACGCATGCCCACAGTGGGGACACTCGTAGTCCCCGTATTCCACCAGAGTAACCGCCGCGCTTTCCGGGCCCTGAATATGGTCTGCGGCGGAGACTGGAACTTTCAACTTGGGCATAAATTCCTCCTACTTGGGCAAATTTTCCAGTGCCTGAAGAATGCCGTCCGCGCCCGGATTGACCGCCACCGGAGAGTTATAGCTCCAGGCGATTACGCCTTCCTTGTCGATCACAAACAGGGCGCGCTCCGAAAAACCGTTGCTTTCGCGATACGCCCCATATTTCCGCGACACCGCTCCTTTAGGTTCAAAATCCGCCAGCAGCGGAAAATGCAGGTGCCGCTCCTCGGCAAAGGCGCGGTGGCACCACGCTCCATCCACTGAAATGCCCACAATCTCCGCATTCAATTTCTGAAATTCGGGAAGTACCTCGTTGTAAAGCGCCATCTGGTCACCGCATACCGGGCTCCAGTCCGCGGGATAAAACGCCAGCACCACCGGCCTGCCGCGCAACTCAGATAGCGACAAGGTTTGATCCGGCGTGACGTGAAGAGTGAAATCAGGGGCCTTCGTTCCCGGAGGAAGAATCCCGGCGGGTTTTTGTGGTTGGGGCTCAAGCTTCATGCCTTGTCCGCTGCTTGCGAAGGGGCGTGGACTTGCCGCTGCATTGGTCATTTGGGATGCTCCTGCTATGCCTCTCAGAATACACTGCCTCCCGGAAATACTCGATTTCCGCGGCCCCTTTTAATGTTGTCGTCCCCGGCGAAGCCGAAAGATTTTTATCGGCTCCCTCATCGCTTGTAAATCACGCCACCCTTCATCACGAATGAAACGTTGCGCAGCGTGCCAGGATCCTCCAGCGGATTACCTTTCACTGCGATAACGTCTGCAAAATATCCCGGCTCCAGTGCCCCAATCTGCCCCTCCCAGCCGAGCAGTCTGGACCCGTTTAACAAATCAGCCTGCAGCACCGCCAACGGCGTCATCCCGAACTTCGTCATCAGTTCGAACTCACGTGCTTGCGTCCCATGGGGAAATGGACCAACATCGGAACCTAACGCCATCGGCACCCCGGCAGCTATTTGCCGGCGGAATTCACTCGCCTTTAAATCCAGCATCTGCCGCTCGTGTTCCGCCTGCTGGGGCGTCGCCGCATGTTCCGCAAAATATTCAAAAATCGTGAATGTCGGCACCGCGAAAATCTGTTTTTCGCGCATCAGTCGCATGGTTTCATCGCCCAACTGGTTGGCATGGTCGATGGAGACGACTGCAGCTTGCGCGGCAAATAGAGTTCCTGGTTCGCCGGTGGCGTGCACCGCAACCCGCCGCCCCAGCCGCGAAGCCTCCTGCACCGCAGCCGCCAACTCCGCTTCCGTGTATTGATAAGGCGTAGAAAGCCTTCCATTGCGAATTGTGTCCGCGCCGGTTTCATAAATCTTGATGAAGTCCGCGCCCTCTTTGAACTGCTGCCGCATGACTGCGACTAATTCCGCGGCGCTGTTGGCGTAGTCCGCATTGGGCAGGATGCGTTGCGCGGGATTGTAGCCGACCGTGTCTTCATGTCCGCCGAGGACGTTGATTGCATTTCCGCTGATGCGCAACCGGGGCCCCGGAATCTGGCCCTCATTGATTGCGTCACGCACCGCAGTATCGGCTGATCCGGCGCCCTCGGTCCCCATGTCGCGCTCGGCGGTAAAGCCCGCTAGCAGGTCGTCCCGGGCAGCCAGGGTCGCCGCGATGGTTCGCTGCGGTACAGATTCCTGTACCGTCTGCAAATCCTCAGCCCCCGGGTGCAGAAACAGGTGCACGTGCGCGTCGATCAGTCCCGGCATCAGTGTCCGGTCGCCGAGGTCAATCACGTCAGCTTGTGCGGGACGGCTGACCTTCCTGCCAACTTCAACAATCCGCTCCCCTTGGACCAATACTTCGCCGGGGCTTATCAGGGACCCATTCCTTATGTCCAGCAAGTGAGCGGCGTGGAGGATTACGGAATGTGGGGACGGTGGCGGCAATTGTGCTGCCGCAGCCAGTACGCTCCCCCAGCAGAAAAAAACCAGAAAGGGGTTGAGAAGTCTGAAAACTCGCATAGCCGACGAGCTACCTTCCATCGCGGAGCGTATCAATTTACCGCGTATTTGCGCTTGACAGCCAACAAAATCAGCTTCAGTATTACCAACACTTGGTAGGCAGGCTCCCCGCGCGAGCCTGAACGGGCCCCGTTCTCAGCACGCTGGCAATTTCCACAATCGTCCGGAACCAGTTCCTCTGGCCACGATTGTGCCCAATGGGTGGCTATATGCGTTTCAATCGTGTGTCATTTGTCGCGATCGCAGCCCTGGCGGCGACCCTCCTGTTCGCGCCACCGTCGCATGCCACCGGCTTCCAGCCTGTTTCCCAGGAAGAACTGAAGATGACGAGCGAACCCAAGGCCCCAGGGGCGCCCGCGGTCATCCTGTTCAGGCAGGACGACTGTGATGACAACGGCCTCACCTCGCACGAAAATGAATACTACCGCATTAAAATTCTTACCGAGGCCGGGCGGAACCGCGCAAACGTAGAGATCGGATTCGGCAAGGAAGAGAGCCTCGTCAACGTTAAAGGGCGCACGATAGAGCCCGATGGCTCAATTGTTAATTTCGACGGGAAAGTTTTCGAAAAAGAAGTCGTCAAAGCCAGGGGAATCAAATATCGGGCGAAAACCTTTACCCTGCC
>JAFAWN010000199.1 GCA_019241735.1 Terriglobales bacterium | reverse complement strand
GTTCTGCGACGCGAGGCTGCAAATTGCGATTAGCAAGGCGACGAGGAGCAGAGCTCGACGGGTGGACTGAACAGAATTCATTGGAATTTTCTCCTGAAGGGGATTGAAACAGGGGCCCACTAGCAATTATTCGCAACCGTGAAGTTGCCTCGCTATGATATCAGTCCGAGGGCGACAATGAGCCTCTTTTCGCATTTGCCAACGACGACGGAATGCATACTTTTGCACAACAGGATATCCAAATGAAAGCTTGTGAGCACCTAAGAGACGCGACCGACCGGGAACCCGCCAGCTACGAATGCCCGGAATGCGTGGCGTTGCAAGATCGATGGGTGCATCTGAGGATCTGCTTGATATGCGGTCACGTGGGATGTTGCGACTCGTCGAAAAACAAACATGCGACCAAGCATTTCCACTCGTCGCATCACGCCATCATTCGTTCGATCGAACCTGGGGAGACCTGGGGATGGTGTTACGTAGATCAAATTACCTATAACTTCTCCCGGGGAGTCGAACATGCTGCGGTAGAAGAGTAATGGCTCAGTGTGCTGCGTCCCGCCAGTCGGGCAAATATGGGGGCTTGGTCGAACACTACTCGCGTATAAAGCTTTTTCCTTTTTGTTCTGGGCCGAACGAGATAATCACCATCAGCAGTGTGATGGTAGCAAGCTCAAACGTGGCCAGTGCCCGGCCATAGCCAAGTCGATCGCGTAACGCGTATTCGATGGAATTGGTACCAGCGGCGAACAAAATTCCCAGCTGATACGCGAGCCCGGGAACCAGCCCGCGAACAGAGTCTGGAGAAAGTTCATTCAAGTGCGCGGGGATGATTCCCCATGCACCCCCAACCCCCGCCTGGAGGATGAAAGCGCCGGCAATCAGTAAGGGCACCGAACTCCCGAAGGCCCAGGCTGGGATGGCTGTCAGCGTCAAAAATAATGCCGCGACCATGCTGCGGCGGCGGCCGAAACGCTCCGACAGGTGGGCGATCCAAACCCCGCCCAGAATAGTGCCGACGCTGTACAGCATCGCAGTGTAAGCCACCGATGCCGGAGTGAAATGGCGCGTCGATTTAAGGAAGTCGGGATACAGGTCCTGGGTGCCGTGAGAAAGAAACATCATCAGCGTCATCAGCGCAGCCAGGTAGCAGAAAAGCTTCCAATGGGAGACCGCGCTTTTCGCGATAGCCCCGAATGTCGGTACCCGATTTTGTTTCCAGGCCTCTGATTCGGGAACCCGCATGCGAATGTAGAGAGCCAGTAAAGCTGGAGCGCCGCCAATCCAGAACATGGCACGCCATCCCCAGGCTGGCAGCACGAAGCGAGCGGCCACGGCCGCCAGGATATAACCGACGTTGTATCCGCACTGAATTACGCCGGAAAGCATTCCGCGCCATTTTCGCGGCGCGCTTTCCATGGCGAGTGAAGCTCCTACTCCCCACTCCCCGCCCATGCCGATACCAAAAAACGTGCGCAGGATAAGGAAAACCGTGTAGTTCGGAGCAAAGCCGCACGCGAGCTCAAGGATGGAAAAGAAGACAACGTTGGCCATCAGCGGCCGACGGCGGCCATAGCGGTCGGCCAGCATGCCAAAGACAACAGCTCCGACGGGGCGCGTGGCCAGGGTTGCAGTCAGGGTCCAGATGATCGCAGCTTTGGTGACGTGAAATTGAGCCGCAAGCGTATCTACTAGGAAGATGAGAACGAAAAAATCGAAGGCGTCGAGGGTCCAGCCCAAAAAACCGGCAGTAACCGCATGCCATTGGTCCACGCGGGGCGAGGCGCCCGAACTAAGGTTGCCGGGTGAAACCGGGTCAATAGCGGAATTTTCGGCAGCGGTCATGGCGAAAACCGGCAGTTTCTGAAAAAACGGCGACAATAGCCGAACCTACCGGAAAGAAACGGCATGAGAACATACAAGCAAATAATGTGCAAACCCAACGGGGCCGGATAGGCTGCCGCACCCATCCACGGGCAGCGTGAAATCCGCGCCACGCGGCCTCATCAGTGGTATTGACAATCCCCATGCTTCGCGCCAGACTCGACTCAACTGGGTCGAAAGATCCCCCGGCACGCTTCCCGGAAGCGAGCGCGGCCCGAATCCAACATGCTGCGCCAACTTCTATGACCCAACGTCCCATGTTCCGCCCCGACGCTTTCGAGGATTCACCATCTCCCGAGGCCTCTGACAAAAACAAAAAAAACCAGAGAGATGCCGGGACCGGCATCCGTCTTTCCCATGTGCAAAGCCACTTTACGGCGGCGGCCGCGGGAAGTACGAATGTAGACCGGGCGCTTGATCTCGTGCTGAACGAAATTGTGGAGCAGGCACGCCTGGCAACTACGGCGACCGGCGCTGCGGTAGCTTTAAAAGACGAGCACGACATGGTCTGTCGCGCGACTACCGGTGCAACTGCACCGGACATCGCGGTGCGGGTGAACACCCGGGCAGGAATTTCAGGGGCATGCGTAAGAACGAAGGAAGTGCAGCGCTGCAACGATACTGAGTCTGACGAGCGGGTGGATAAAGAAGCATGCCGGCAGCTGGGAGTACGCTCCATCCTTATTGCCCCGGTAATGAAAAATGAAGAGGTGCTCGGAGTTCTCGAAATTTTTTCGCCGCGGCCAAACGCTTTTGCCGACCGCGACGTGCTGACCTTGCAGGCCTTAGCGCGTCGCATCGTGATGAACATCGACCGTGCGCATCAGACGATGACTTCCGGGTCGCTCACGGTCACGCCTTCGTTCAAACGGCCAGAGATGCGGAACGAAGTGACGCCTGTGGATCTACCTCAGCCGGAAGCGCAGAAGGAAACGCAGAAAGCAGCGTGGCCTCGTCTGGAAGTTTATGGAAATGGTAAAGCGAAGCCAGGTCATTCCCGCGAGACATCGTCGATTGCGGCAAAGTTTTCGGCGGGAATTCCAGTAATTATCCGCGCTAAAGACGCGCGCAATGCGGAAAAGCCAGTTGCCGGGGAAGAGCATGTCAGCAAGATGCGGCGCTTGATTGGCGATTATTGGACACTGCTACTGACCGTAGCAGTAGTCGCCGTCGCGTTGTTCCTGGGATGGATGTTGGGACGCGCAGGCTGGCAAAAAGCAGCGTCGCGACATGAAGCTGCAAGTGCCGCGATGACTTCCCAGCCAAAGCAAAGTAGCCCGGTAGAGAGCCAGCCGCCGGCAGCTCCGGCTCTGGTCCTTGACACTACCCCCTCGCCGGATGGGCCCAGTGACAAACTGGTGATAACGCATATTGCGCCATCGACCCCGCATGCCTCCCGCGGAGAAGGCAAGATACAGGCAGAGACGAAAAAGGTGGCGTCGGCCCAGCAACAGCCGGCCAAGAAGGATTCGGAGAACGCCTCAAGCGAGCTGGTGATTTTCCAGGACGATAAAATCATTTATCCCAAGCAGGCCGCGAAACAACCGGGCCCTGGCGCGAAAACCGCTGCAACACCAGAGCCGCCTGCGCCAGAAGTGGCGAAGTCTGATACCAGGAAAGCAAGTGCGCCAAAGTCAGAGGACCCGGCGAATACTGAAGATCAGCGCCCCACGGGGCCGGTTCAAATCTCCTCCGACGCGGCGAACAAAGCCCTGGTAAAACGGATCGAGCCGCGGTATCCCGAAGAGGCGCGGGCGCAGCGCATACAAGGAAACGTGATTTTGGATGTAATAGTCGGCAAGGACGGCCAAGTCCATGGCTTGAACGTGATCCGGGGAGACAGCGACCTGGCGGCGGCCGCCTCCGCCGCAGTGGGTCAATGGCGCTTTAAGCCTTTGATGCGAAGCGGCCAGCCCGAAGAGTTTGAAACCAAGGTCTCAGTAAATTTCAGCCTGCCTTAATTATTTTTATTAGCGGTCTAGCTGTAAGCCAGTTCCTTCGCGCGCTGCGCCGCTTTCACCACTGCTTTAATCAACGTTACCCGGAGCTTACCTTCCTCGAGTTCCATAATTCCATCTATGGTGCAGCCCGCGGGCGTAGTGACCGCGTCCTTCAACATTGCGGGGTGATCGCCGGTTTCTAAGACCACAGTAGCGGCCCCCAAAGTTGTTTGCGCGGCAAGCAACGTCGCCACATCTCGCGGTAAGCCTACCTTGACCCCGGCCTCAGCAAGCGACTCGAGAATTATGTAAACATAAGCTGGACCGCTGGCGGAAAGGGCGGTAACCGCGTCCATATGCTTTTCATCCACCACAACCGTCTTGCCCAAAACATCGAACAACGCACGCGCGGTCTCGACATGAGAAGCACGAGCAAATTTGCCCGGGCACAATCCGGTCATTCCGCAACTTCTAAGGCACGGAGTGTTCGGCATGGCCCGGACTACCGGAACTTCGGCGGCCAGCGCTCTTTCGATGAGATTCGTGGGGACTGAAGCGGCCACCGAAATGATCAATTGGTTTGAAGA
>JAFAWN010000371.1 GCA_019241735.1 Terriglobales bacterium | reverse complement strand
TAATGTTGGCCACGGTCAGCGCCCGCATCCGGGAGATCGGAATTCGCAAAGCGATGGGAGCTACCAACCGCGAGATACACTTCCAGTTCTTATCCGAGGCGATTCTTATTTCGCTGGGTGGCGGCTTGTTGGGGGTGCTTATTGGCCTCGCCATCCCTTATTCGATACGCTTTACCACCGAGTATCGAGTCCCGGTCTCCGGATTGTCTGCCGTCGTCGCCATTGTCGTCTCGTCTTTGGTTGGGATACTTTTCGGTACCGTGCCGGCGGCACAGGCCGCCAGGCTCGATCCGGTAGAGAGCCTCAGATATGAATAGCTAACGCTACTTCAGTTCCTCGCTTGAGTACCGTGGGGTCCGCGTTAGAGCGTATGCGCCCAGCAGGACGAAGAACGGATCGACCGGCCGCCGGTAATAATCCTCGGGATGCGTGACGTAATAAACCAAGGGGAAGAATAGAAAGATTATTGCAAATGGAACCGCAGCATAGACTCCTTGTCGAAACGCTTTGCGGAGCCCAATCAGAGCCAGCACGCTAAGCGCAGTCGAGAACACGACGTTGAGCGGATCAAATGGTTCCTCCGCCAGATATCTGCGGCTGAAGCTCCAAAAGTTAGTCCAGAAATAGAGCGCACGCCGTAGCGAAAGCAGAGCAAAGCCTTCCTTGTGATCGCGGATAAAATCCAGGGCTTGCTCTTGCTTTCGCGCCAGATAAGCCGACTCTCCCAGTTGTGTGTATTGCTTCCATTCCTCTCCACCCGCGGAAGGATGCACTCCGGGGGCCGCCCAATGCCAGGTGACGCCGCTATTGCCGATAAAGAGTTCCATAGCAAAGTTGTCGCGGACGGGAATCAGCTTGTGAAACACCAGGTAATTTCTCCCCAGCCACGGTGACAGAACCGCGAGGAAAGCCAGCCCCGCGGACGCCGCCAGAAGAAGCCACCGCCGTCCCCGCTTGTAAGAACGGAAAGCTGCCCAAGCCAGAAGAAAGGGAAACACGGATATCACTATGGGATCGGTGAGGGCGGAGATTCCATACAGCAGTCCAAATCCGCCCCAGGAAGCCAGGCTCGCGGAATTTTCAAGATTCAGCGCAACCCAAAAAAGCAAGGTGAGCAGAAACGTAGTGAATACGGTCGGCCAGATGAAGCCGGCTGCAAAATATATTGAAAGCGGAAACAATGCCCAAGCCCAGCCAGCGCGGAGCCCGGCAACCTCGCCAAAACATTTTCGTCCGATAAGAAAAACCGGAATGCAGGTCAGCGTGGAAACGAGGCAGTTCAAAAACAGAATCGCCAGCGCGGCAGACTTGGTGTAAACCCCGAATATTTTGAATATGCCGGCAAGCAGATAAATGTATAGCGGCGGCTCGAGCGCCGTCGGTCCGGTGGCGGAGAAATAAGGATTGCTGAAGCCATGACCCTGCACAATCGACCGGGCAATGCGGCCGACCTCACCGCCAAATCGCCAGTAGTCCTGGCTGGGATTCAATGCGTCGCGATAAAGGAAAGCCGTCGCCAGCAGTCGCAGAGCGAGTGCCACTACAAGCATGACCGCACACCTGCGCAGAACACGGGGATTCGATTCAGCCAACGATCTTTCCTTAGGAGAACTTAACTGCGGGTGCTAGTCGGATGTGTGGCGAATGCAATTTATCGCATTGGGCAGGATGTAGCCAAGCGGCTTCGGATTGTTATGCACTCACCGCTGTTGTGCAATCGGCGCCAAAAACAAGAAGCCAGGCTGGTTGGCCCGGCTCATTTGCATCTACTTACCGTCGGGGAGCGGCTAGGTTCTGAGGCCCCCGAGGATTCTGTTTGATTCCTTAGCTCACGCTCCGCTTAAGCTCACTAGCTACCATGCTCCGCATAAAGCGGAATCACCTCCGAACCTGCGGACTACATCACTAAAGCCAGGTTCTCCAACTCCTGTTGCAGTACTGGCAGGGCGCAGCCGGCCATTTCCACCCGGCCAACCGCATCCATCGCCGCCTGGGGCGATACTCCATACCCTCTCCCCATGAGAAATACCTGCAAAAGCTCAGCCGCCTCCCGCGAATCGATCAATCCCCCCTGGAGTAGATCGTTCCGCAGCGCTGAGAGTTCCGTACTCGAAAACTTTTCTCGCATGGCCGTTCACCTCCGACCCTCTCCAACACCTAGCTATTAGACTCCCCACATCCCTGTTTCGTTGCTTGCAATTTAATTGCCGCATTGCAGGCCCATTTTTATATACGTGTGAGGAGCCTGTCTGGTTTCATGAACCCCTTCCTTGATACTAAGTTGCGGGGAAGCGGAGGGCCAGAAAAGTATGGCGTCGGCGAGCTCGGATGGGGACAAGATGTCTCGAAATGACAAGATGTGTCATGGCGGGACAAAACGCCGCGCCACGTCTGTCACGAAGGTTCAATGACCGCCTGGTCGATCAGGAGGATTGGAATGTCATCGCGGATGGGATACACACGGTGACATTCGCCACACTTCAATGCCGGGTCGCCGCCTCGCAGCGCCAGCGGCTTGCGACAGACCGGGCAGACCAGAATGTCCAGCAGATCCTGGGAAATCATCTGCCGGATTCTACGCCAGAGGGCAGCGTTCGAGAAAACTGTAATTCTCGCTAGCGGAATTGACTTTCGAAATCTCGTCGCGTAGATTGGCACCTCAAATCAATTCTGTTCTTTAAAAATTAAAGGTTCGCGCACTTCCGTCGCCGTGACGGAATGGGAAGCGGGTGAGAATCCCGCGCTGCCGCGCAACTGTAAGCGAGGACATTGCAGCCAGACACTGGGAACCTCCCGGGAAGGCTGGCTGCGGTACTCGGATGTGGAGAGCCGCGCCGATGGCGCCGCTTAGAGCACATCCTAACTCGTGAAGCCAGGAGACCGGCGTGAACCGCTCACACCAAACCCCTTTCGCGTGAAAAAGGAGGATTGCGATGAAGCTGTTCGCGTCGATTGCTTGCGCGTTTTCTCTGTTGTCCACCATCGCCGCCGCACAAATCAGAATTAAGGTTGTTGATCCACAGAATTCCCCGGTAGCAGGCGCTCAAGTCGAACTCCTGCCGCAGAATTCCGGCAGACCCGTGGCTACAGGTTCCACCTCGGCAGAGGGCATCGTCATATTCCATGAGGCCAGCGAGGTGCCGTTCCGTGTCCTTGTATTGGCCCCGGGGTTCGCCATGCGCCAGTTGGACCTGCCGCGTATTTCTCAAGGCGTGCTCACCGTCTCCCTTCGCGTAGCGTCGACTGCGGAAACCGTGGTCGTAACTGCGACCAGGACACCAATTCCCAGTCATGATGCCGCCGCCGACGCTGAAGTCTTGAATGGCGGAGAGTTGCAAGTCATGAATCCGGTCGCGAGCGATGACGCGTTGCGTTTCCTGCCCGGAGCCATCGTGAACACTGCGGGGCAGCGCGGCGGCCGGTCAAGCTTGTTCGTGGAAGGGGGCGATTCCCGCTACAACAAGGTGATCGTGGATGGAGTGCCCGTTAATGAGTCAGGAGGAACTTTTGATTTTGGAACTCTGCCGCTCACCGAAATTGATCGCATCGAGTTCGTGCGTGGCGCGCAGAGCGCTTTGTACGGATCCGATGCCATGACCAGCGTCGTGCAAGTGTGGACGCGAACCGGGAGTTCGATCACTCCGGAGTTGCGCTTGGGCGCCGACGGCGGCAACCTGGGCACGGCGAATGGTTATGGATCGCTCTCTGGGGCCCGTGGCCGTTTCGACTATAACGTTTTCGGTAGCCAATTCAATAATATGCGACACGGACCTAATGACGATTATTCGAACTCCATGGAGGGAGCGAATCTCGGGGTCGTGCTCAGCGACCAGCTTTCGATGCGCCTGCGGACACGGCATGACAACAGCGTGACCGGAGTCCAGGGCGAGTGGAACTTCGACGGCCAAACTTTCGGCCTGCTCCCTGACCTCGATCAGCGTGCGCGGCAGGACAACATCCTCGCCAGCCTCGACTTCACCGTGGCGACCGGACCACGCTGGCTGCAACACTTCACCGGTTTTGAGTCCAATCAGAAAAGGGTCAATATCGACCGCGTTGTGGATCCGGGGCGGACGGTTTCTGGGTATAGCATTGACAATCCCTTCGACAGCATTGGAAATTTCAATCGCTCCGGATTTGAATATCAGGGAGATTACATCGAGAGAAGCTGGGCGCGATCGACTTTTGGCTATCGCTTCGAAGATGAGAATGGATTCGTCGGAGACCGCGACGCTCCACCGATTGACCACGGTCTGCGGCTGAACCACGAATTCTACGGCCAGCAAGCGCTGTCCTTAGGGCGTCTCAACCTCGTGGCAGGCGCGCGTTTCGTTCATAACGGCGGGTTCGGCAACACCGGTGTCCCGCGCGTTGGAGCCTCTTTCTTATTGTTCCGCGGTGGTCAAGTCTTTTCCGGTACGCGGCTGCGTTTCGCCTACGCCACCGGAATCAAAGAGCCACGTTTTGACGAATCTTTCGCCGGACCGCCCTACAGTATTCCGAATCTTGCCTTAAAGCCCGAGCGCAACCGGAATATGGAGGCGGGATTCCAGCAGAACTTCCTCGGGGAGAAGTTCGCATTGCGCGCCACTTACTTCAACAATCTGTTCCAAGATCAAATCGGCTATGCCACGGTCAATCCAGTGACATTTGTGGGTCAATATGTGAACGTGAACAAGTCTTTTGCTCAGGGCGCCGCGGTCGAGGTTGAAG
>JAFAWN010000445.1 GCA_019241735.1 Terriglobales bacterium | reverse complement strand
GCGCTGTGAACGCTTCCACGAAGACGACCGCGGCCGCGCGGCAGCATCTTTCTTTTTAAAAAATCCCAGTCTGCCGTTTGTTGATAAATCTTAGGAGCCTATCAACCAGCCGGCCGGCGCCCGAGCATGGAGTGTGAACCACAGTTGTTTCCGGGCCAGGCGCTTGCGATCGGGGGACCTCATCAAGTCCTAAGGAGCCCACATTCAGGCCGCAACTGCTGAAAAATGGAATCAGGGTCCGTTGCGCACTTGACGAACCTGGATTGTTTGCGGTCTCAAGCCGGTGTTATCGATAGTGAATTACAAGCACTGCTTGGATCAGACCAGGAATTCGCAAACATACCGTTTCTTGTAGTAGCATTGCCGAGATCAGTCGGAGATTATGAAAGAGCCTCGTCTTTCTAAAGCCGAAACTCGCATCCTGGAACAGTACTGGAAACTGGGGACCGCGTCGGTGCGCGAGATCCTGGAAAGCCTCCCTGAAGACGAACGCGTTGCTTACACCACCGTGCAAACGCTCGTATATCGGCTTGAGGAGAAGGGGGCGTTACGAAAGGTAAAGAAGATCGGCAACGCCCAGCTCTTTCAGCCAGTCCTCAATCAAAGCCAGTACCGCAGTCGACTGGTACGGGACTTGCTCGATCTGTTTGGCGGCTCGCCGCGATTGCTTGTTTCTAATCTGCTCGAGAATGGGACCCTTACCTTGCGGGACCTGAAGGCGCTGCAGAGTGCTGCACGGACCGATAGGAATGGCCGCAGTGGTGGAGGCAAACGTGCATGAGCATATCGCGCGCGTAATGTACTACTTCAGCATCCACTTGCTGTATGCATCTATTGTCGGGGCTGCAGCAGTGGTGCTGACCTCGATCCCAGGCGCCAGCGCCACCACCAAATACTGGGTTTGGGTGGTAACCGCATTCAATTCCATCGTGCCCATCGGCGCAATCGTTGATAAGTTTTGGGTGGCGCATTTGACATGGGCCGCACCGCTCGCCGCTTTCGGCGGGCCGGTGTGGGACATGACAGAAGGCCGGACGGCAATGGTGCTTTCAGTCGCTTGGCTAGCTGGCGCATTGGCCATGCTAATGCGATTGATCGTTCGGATTCGCAGAGAGCGTGAGGCTCAAGCTTCGATTAGATTCAGCAAGCGGCACACGACATGTAGTTCCATGGCAGATGGCATCCCGGTGAGCTTCGACATGATGTACTCCGCTCCCGCAGTCAAGGGCCTCTTGAACCCATGTATCTTGCTGCCGATCGGCATCGATCGGCTACTCAATCAGCGAGAATTCGAAGCTGTCCTGATTCACGAACTCGCCCACGCAAGAAGGCGCGACAATCTGATCCGCTTAGTATACGAACTGTCATTGTGCGTTCTTTGGTTCCATCCATTCATCTGGCTGGCCGGAGCCCGAATGGCACTGTATCGTGAACTTTCCTGCGATGAATCTGTCATTCAGCGTGCGCATGGAACAGAACTGGTTTCAGCGCTTGCAAAACTGGCAGTTCCTGAGCGAGCGTTGTCCCTGCAAGCGACCGCCTCGTCGCACCTAGGCCGTCGGTTGGCGTGGCTTTCGGGCCAACAGCAGACCCGCCGGCCAGCAACCCTGGCCGTGATTTCACTCTTTGCTGTTGTCATAGGGGCGTGCGTCTTCGAAACCGTGGCGCACACTGCCTGCTGTTTTGTTCTAAAGCGGTGATTTTCAAGCTCCTCGCCTGACTAGCTGCATGGATCGCAGGGATCATTGATCTCGGCAGCGCCGTCTTTCCCGTTTTCATTGACGGCCACACCCGCCTGTTTCCCGCCATCTTGGTTCGGCAGAAACGGGAGCAACGACGCCATCGGAACGCACTGTTCCGAATTGTTGCTGGCTTGTTGAATCGCCGAACAAACGGGGGCTCTGATGGGCGTGCGTCAGCGCGCCCACCCGTTCGAGAGCGGAACCACGATGGTTCGATCGTTGATGGGCAACTTCCCGTTTTCTGCATGCGCCAAGGATTTGTCTCAGTTCAGTAACTGTGGCACTCCTTGCTGCAGCAACTCGCATGTCACATTTTCGGAATACGTGTCGTGCTGCAGCGGGCC
>JAFAWN010000429.1 GCA_019241735.1 Terriglobales bacterium | reverse complement strand
GAACCTTCCAACCGGATAAATTCCTTTTTCTTCAGATCGCTTAACAGACGGGTCACTGTTTCCCGGGAAGCGCCAATCATCTGTGCCATTTCTTCGTGGGTAAGGTTCGAACGGATGCGGATTTCGTTGGACTCGCTCTCCCGCTTGAGCCCGGGCGTCCAGGAAAGCAACAGCCGCGCCAGCTTGCCCGCGGAAGACCGCGCCAGAACCAAATCATGAATGTCGCGGTAGGCGGACTGAAATTCTCTGCTCAATTCCAGCGCGGAACGCAATCCTAATTCCCCATGCTTTTCGATCAAACGCAGCAGAGCCTCCCGCTCCACGAAATTTACCTGGCACGGACTGGCGGTCTCTGCCGTCAGTTCGTAAGGCTGGCCGGAAATGAGCGCGCTGAGCCCGAGGACGTCCCCGTTTCCCGCCATTTTGAGAATGAGCACTTTGCCGTCGCGGGAGGTGCTCGAAAGTTTGGCCTTGCCGGAACAAAGTACGAAGGCGCCCCGCGGCATCTGCCTCGACAAAAAGCAGGGCGCCGCTGGGATAGGTGCTCAAATGGCTGACCGCATTGAATGGTTTCAGGGTGTCGGTTGACATGTGGCAAAACCACTGGTCTTTCCGCAGTTTGCAGGTCAGGCAGCTCTCGATGATTTCCAGCCCGTAGGGAGTATTCATTGCAACCACCTCGTTCTGGCGCCCTGTTGCAAGCACGCCCGGAAGTTGTGTCGGCCCCTGCCGTAATCCAGCTCTGGTGCGCCGCAGGTCGCGCACGAGCAGTCTCGCGTTCTCAGTTTTAGCCATCACCGCGGCCGCGATCGCGCGCGCACTGATGTCGGCGGAACGCAAGGCCCGGATAAGCTCCCATCCTGCAGTAGCATCGCTCCGCTGACGCCAAAGCACGCCGCAACCAAACAGATAAAGCGGATCAATTTCTGCGTCGCTGGCGGGCAGCTTCTCAGGACTAGCGACGGCCCCGGTGGGGGCTGATGCCACGCAGTCCAAAGGCTCTCGCTCGGGGTTTTCAGTTTCTTGCTTATCCAGTGCGACTCTTGCTGGCTGCTGTTCATTGCTCTCCGCCCGGACGCGTCTTGTCGCTGTTCGGAGCGGATGCCCGCCCCTCACGCATTGGCTCGCCGAAGCCAAACGTGCGCGAAGGTCGGGAAAGGCGGCGCGGCAGGTTTCCATAGGCCCAGCGATTTCGATGGACTAACAAGTGTGTATTGGCACATTTGGTGCCAAACGCGACGCGCTTGTAAGTGAAGCAAACTGGGCTCAGCCCATGGACTTTTCCTGAAAAAGTGAGTTCGGGATGACGTTACGACGGCAGAATGCCGAGAGGTCGGCAGGCAGGGGAGAGTGTCCGAGTCTTAATTACAGTATTCCTCGCGCGAGATGCCGAGCTTAAGAATTCGGGATTGAAGCGTCGTCCGTTTGAGGCCCAGTTTCAACGCGGCCCCGTGCAATCCGGCAATCACTCCTCCGGTTTCCCGCAGCGCGCGAACAATGTGTTCGCGCTCGATGCTCTGTAGCGTGTCGTCAATGAGGCCGCCTTCGTAGTCAACCGGCCGCAGCTCCACCAGGGGCGCGTTTAAGACCCGGCCCTCGGTAAGAATGACTGACCGCTCGATGAAATTTTCGAGCTCCCGCACGTTGCCCGGCCATTCCCAGCTTGCCAGAGCATTCATGGTTTCGGTGGGGATGGTTTCGATCTGCTTATTCATTCGCTGGGCGTATTGCTTAACAAAATAGCGCACCAGCAAAGCAATGTCGCCTTCCCGTTCGCGCAATGGTGGCATGCGAATGGGAAAAACATTCAGCCGGTAGTAGAGGTCGCTGCGGAATTCTCTTTCTGCCACGCTTTTAGCCAGGTCGCGGTTGGTGGCGGCGATCAGACGGATGTTCACGCGGATGGTCCGATTTCCGCCCAGCCGCTCAAACTCCTGGTCCTGTAACACGCGCAACAGCTTCGGCTGCAACTCCAGCGGAATGTCTCCGACCTCATCCAGAAATAAAGTGCCCTTGTCCGCGAGCTCCAGGCGTCCGACCTTCTGTGTGACTGCGCCGGTGAATGCCCCCTTCTCGTGGCCGAAAAGCTCGCTTTCGAGCAAGCCTGTGGGAATGGCAGCGCAATTGAGCTTGATGAAAGTCTTGTCCTTGCGCGCACTCATACGGTGAATGGCGCGGGCGATCAACTCTTTTCCGGTGCCAGTCTCACCCCAGAACCAGCACGGTCGCATCGCTGGGGGCAACCGTCTTGGTCTGATTCAACACCCGCTTCAATGTGGGGCTATCTCCAACTATCTCCTCGAAGTTGAGTTCAGAACGGATTTCGTCTTCCAGGTAAAGTTTTTCCTGGCCAGCTTGTCCTTGAGCTCCGCGATTTCACGGTACGCGCGGGCATTATCCACGGCGGTAGCAATTTGCGCCGCAACCTGCTGCAGAAACCCTAAATCCTGCGGCAACAGACTATTTTCGTCCGTGCTGGCAAGATTCAAGGTCCCCAGCGGCCCTTTTCTCGTAAGCAGAGGGATGCAGTACAAAGATTGGATTCCGTCGCGCAGCATCTTACCGGTAAAGTCGGTGTTGATCCGGGCAAGGTCACTGCGGTTGAAAATCTTGGTTTCACGCTCGAGAAACGCAAGCCTGTGGGTGCCTCGGTGACTGGCACGTAAGTATCGGGACCGACCTCGCCTCCCGGTGGGAAGTCCAGCGCATACATGCGCAATGAGTGAGTCTGCTCGTCAAAAAACCCGACACTGGCGTAGTCCTGGCGGACGACTTTTCGAATAGAGCTGGAAATCGTTGGGAAAGATTTGTGAGGATCGTGGCTCGACGCCAGCGTGGTGCTGACTTCGAGCAACATTTGTAGCCGTTCCTTCTCCTGTTGCAGAGCCCATCGGGTTAGGGCATTCTCCATCGCCAACGCCACCAGTTCCGCGACCCGGTGCAGTAGGCGCAGGTCTTTTTCGTCGTATTCGTCCACGCGCGAGCTGCCCAGGGCAAGTGCGCCCAAGCGACGTTGCGCCGTGGTCATAGGCAAAAAGCAGCAGGAGCGAAAACCTTTTTCACGCAGGATGTCCAGGTGAAGGGGGAAGCGGGTCTCGATCTGCAAATCCGACATCGCTAGAGGCTGCTGATTCTGCCAGACCCATCCGCTGGGGGAATCCTCAACTGCAACCAAAGCGGGGGCGGGAGGAAATTCGCTGTCCTCGAAAAGATGGAGCACCATCATGTTCTTGGCGGGGTCATGCAGCGAGAAACTGGCAAATTCGAAGGCGGCGACTTCCTGCAGGCGCTCCGCCAATTCGTGGAATAATTCCGGAAGGCTCCGGTGATGGACCATAAGGTCCGCCATCTGGAGCAACGTTTCGTAACGGCGGAGATCGCCGTTGGAGTCGACTTGGGTTCCAGGGATCATTTGCACGAGTTGCTTCACTCCGCGCCCCCTCGAGCAAGTCCCGGTACTTTTTCGCTTACGTGATAATAGGCACATATTGGTGCGGATGAAGAAGAAATATTTTTTTGTTCGGCATTATTCGTGCCAAATCTGGACACTGTCAGGCAGGATTCGTGCCTCCCTTATCGCTGCGGATTGATGCGCGCGGGCCCGCTACTGTGCCGGCAGCAGGTTATAATTTCCCAGTGTCGCGAGGCTGGGAAAGCAAGTCGGTCGAAGAGCAACAGGCGCAGTTCGCTTCGAGAAAACTGGGCGCACGCCCGTCGCTAACCCCGCTAGAGGCCGCCAAACAACAGAAAAAACAGGGACTTGAACTCTCGCGGCATCGCGTGGTGCAACAGCTGGAATCCGCACAAAACCCGCAGCATCGTGAGCTTCTGGAGCGCGCGCTCGCCGACCTTGACAGTAAACTTGCGCAGCTGTGCTAAGCCCAAGGTGTAACACTTTTGAACTAACCCTCACGTATAATCGGGACTAACTACTATGAAAGCCTACGTTTATGTTTCCCCCAAGAAGAGTGTGTTGGATCCGCAGGGACAAACGATCCAGCGCGCGCTTAAAAAGCTGGGATACCAGGGTTTCGACGAGGTTCGGCAGGGGAAGTACTTTGAGCTGACGCTGAACTCCGGGGTAACGCGAACGCAGGCGGAAGCGGATGTGGAACGCATAGCAAATAACGTTCTTTCGAACCCGGTGATCGAAGAGTTTCGATTTACACTTGAGGAATGAGCAGGCAGCAACCCCCCACTGCCGGCCGAAGCAGTTAAAATCGAAGGGCTCCCCGGATGTTTTTCCTTCAGAACTGCGAAGTTTCCGCAGTGCGACTAAGCAACAAGTCTCGTAAATTTTAAAACGAGTCAGGAGCAAAGCCAGGAGTAAATATGTGCGGCATTGTTGGCTATGTTGGGAAAAAACGCGTCGTCCCGGTCATCATCGACGGGCTTAAACGGCT
>JAFAWN010000426.1 GCA_019241735.1 Terriglobales bacterium | reverse complement strand
CACAGGGTCCGCCTCATCAGGGACCATTGTTTTTTTGCGCCGGCGAAACCTGCGACGATAATGATCGCGAACAGAAGGGCCACCGGGCCTTTCGCCAGCACGGCCAATCCCAGGAAGAAATGAAATATCGCCAGACAGGGTAGACGGGAAGTTTCATACCACGCATACCAAGCAAGCATGGCAATCGTGAACATCGCCGCCAGTGGCATGTCGGTCGAAGCGGCGCGGGCAAATGCAATTACTCCGGCGGCGGACGCGGTGATCAGTGCTCCGTCAAGATGAAATCCAGGGCGAAGGCGTCGTAGAAAGAGGTACACCGCAGCGACCATCAGAGTGGCATCGAATGCCGAAGGCAGCCGCGCCGCCCAATCGCTTATCCCAAAAAGTCGAAACGCTACGATGGCCTGCCAATAGTAGAGAGGCGGCTTCTCCAGCCATGCGCGGCCTCCGAGAGTGGGAGTCACCCAGTCGTGGCGCGCTAGCATCTCCCGCGCCACCTGCGCGTAGCGAGGCTCGTCCGCGCCGACCAGGCCGAAGGAAGAAAGTCCGAAACAAAATAGGAAGCCGCAGAAGCCGGCGAGCAACAGCCAGTCCGTAGTGTCGCGTGAGCGAAGGCTCAAGGCAGTCTCGAGGACTTAGGCTGCTTATCGATGAAACTATCAGCTTTGTTTTTCATCGGGGAGTGCGGAAATACCTAGCGATTTCTCTTCTTTGAGCGGGTTAGAAGTTCATCAATTCTTGCAGCATACTGGCCGGATCGATCCACTTGAAAAAATAATTCCGGCGGTCGACGCAAGTGCAGGCGGTCGGCCACCGCACGACGAATGAATCCGCAAGCCGAGGTTAAGCCCTGGAGCGTGCGCTCAGCCTCGGCGTCGTCGCCTTCGACATTTACAAAAATCCGCGCCGAGCGAGAGTCTCCGGCCAGGTCTACGCTGTTGACGTTGACTAAACCTACCCGCGGATCCCCCAATTCGCCTTCGAGGATGGTTTCAATTTCCTCGCGCAAGGCTTGTCCCAGGCGTTCCCGATGGTATTTGACCCCGCGCTTTTCCACTGGTTATCCCTCGGAGAAAAAGTTGAGAATATCAGAAAAAGTAAGCGCCATCGATGATCCGGCGAATCTTGTCAAGCCCCTTCCGAGGTCGAAATCCGCGCAAGTTGCTCACAGCGCAGGCAATAAAAATCTCCTTAACGTGTCCCATTTACCGTGCGCAGTTTGCTATTCTGGATATAGAAGCAAAAAAGGTTAATTCGCCTGTTCCCGCAGTAAATCTACAAAAAATCCAGGAAAGAATCGGCGATCTCCGCGCCGCCGTTGTTGGCAATGCGGCTTGCCAACCGCTCGACATGTTTCATCAACCCATCCAGGTAGTCTTTGGAATCTGAGACGCTCACCACTCCCAGGGTGGCGTGGTTCCACAGGCTGCTTGGCTCGAGTTCGGCGACCGACACGTTGAAGCTGGCGCGCAGGCGGTCTTTCAGACTGCGGACCACCTGCCGCTTATCTTTGAGCGATTTGGCAGCTTCGATGCGCACTTCGAGGGTCAAGAAGGCGATCATGAATTGGAGGATTGGCGATTATCAATAGTGGCTCCGGAAAGGACTGGCTGGCAAGTCCTCGCAATCGCGCCGTCACTTGATTAAGAAATCGCGGCGACGCGGCATGCGCTTAAGCGATGGCTTCGGCCGCCACGCGCTCGGTCGCGAACGCTTCTATTATGTCGCCGACTTTAATGTCACCGTAGTTAGCGATGGAGATACCGCACTCCATGCCTTTGCGGACCTCGCTGGCGTCATCTTTGAAGCGGCGCAGCGACCCCACTTTACCGGTGAAGACGACGACATTGTCGCGCAGCAACCGGACTTCTGAGTCGCGCTTGATCAGACCATCGCTCACAGAGCAGCCGGCAATGGTTCCAACCTTTGGAATGCGGAAGGTGTCGCGGACCTCGGCGCGTCCCTGATAAGTTTCCTTGATGGTGGGCTCGAGCAGGCCGGTCATGGCGCGCTTGATTTCGTCCTGGAGCTGATAAATGATCGAGTGCAGGCGGATGTCGACTTTTTCCTGCTCGGCGATTTCCTGGGCTTTGCGTTCCGGACGTACGTTGAAGCCGATAATAATGGCGTTAGATGCCGACGCCAGCAGCACATCGGTTTCCGTAATCGCACCGACACCGGAGCGCAGCACCTTCAGGCGAACTTTATCGTTGGATAGCCGGGACAGTAGATCGGTCAGCACTTCGACTGATCCACCGACGTCGGCCTTGAGGATGATGTTCAGTTCCTTCAGGCCGGCAGTTTTCAATTGCTCCGCAAGGCCTTCGAGTGAAACGCGCGAGCTCTTGGCCAGGGTAGCTTCGCGGAATTTCTGCTCGCGGTGCTCGGAGATGCCACGCGCTTTGTCACGGTCGGCGACCATTACAAACTGGTCGCCCGCTTGGGGCAGCCCTTCCATGCCGAGGATCTCGACGGGGGTGGAGGGAGGCGCTTCTTCGAGCGCGGCGCCGCGATCGTCGAACATGGCGCGCACTTTGCCGTATACGTTGCCGACTACGAAGTTGTCGCCGGTATGGAGTGTGCCGTTCTGTACCAACACGGTAGCAACGGGGCCGCGTCCGCGATCAAGTTTGGCTTCGAGCACGACGCCGCTGGCCGGGCGGTCTGGAGATGCTTTGAGATCCTCCAAATCCGCGACTAGGCAGATCATTTCCATCAGCAGATTTAGATTGGTTTTTTGTTTGGCGGAAACATCGACAAAAACCGTGGTGCCTCCCCAGTCTTCGGGTACGAGGCCGCGGTCGCCAAGTTGCTTCTTCACCCTGTCCGGCAATGCGTCGGGCTTATCGATTTTGTTGACCGCCACAATAATAGGAACTTCGGCGGCGTGCGCGTGATCGATCGCTTCGATGGTCTGGGGCATGACGCCGTCGTCTGCGGCAACGACTAAGACAACAATGTCTGTGGCTTTAGCGCCGCGCGAGCGCATGCGGGTAAACGCCTCGTGACCAGGGGTGTCGAGGAAGACGATCTGACGGCCAAAGGCGGGAGAATTCTTATCCTGAATGGTGACCTTATAAGCTCCAATGTGCTGTGTGATGCCACCAGCTTCGCCCCCGGCTACGTTTGTCAAACGGATGGAATCCAGCAGCGTGGTTTTTCCGTGATCCACGTGGCCCATGATGGTCACCACCGGGGGACGCGGGACTCCTTCGCTGGTTGGGCCTTCTTCGCCTGCAGTGGATTCAGAAACGTCCTTTGCGGCCTGCTCTTCAAAGCTGATCACGTTGGTGTCCGCTCCGAAGAAACGCGACATCTCGCTGGCCAGCTCGGTATCGAGGGTCTGATTGATAGTGGCGAAAACTCCGCGGGCGAGCAGGCGGGCGATTAAATCTTTGGCGCGGATGTCGAGCTTCTCCGCTAGGTCCTTCACGCTGATGCCTTCGGTAATAGTGATGGTCCGCGTGATCGGCTGCGGCTCATTCGACAGCGACAGCCGCGGCGGAGGCACGTAGCCCTTCATCGGGCCTTCCTTCACCCCGCGCGGAACGTACCGTTGACCCGGACGCCGTGATGGCCCTCCCGGGCGGCTGCCGGGACGGGCGGGGCCGGGAGGCAAACCTGGACCAACGCCCATCGGACGCGTTCCGGTCGGCGACTGGCGGGTTGGGTGCATTGGCCTGCGCTCGCCGGGGCGCAGTGTTGGTCTTCCGGCTGGAGCGACCGGCGGACGGCGTTGAAAGATTGGCTGACCTGGTACCGGCCTTCCCGGAGCGGGCCGCAATGGCGCACCCGCTTGCGGCGTAGATGCGGTGGCAGTCGGAGCCGCCGGCGGCGCGCTGCGGATCGGCGCTTTGTAGACCGGCCGCGGGCCAGTCTGCGGAACGATCATGCGGGGCAGCGGTGGCTGAGGGCGAACGGCAATCGGTGCACCAGGAGAAACCACTGGCGGTTTTGGGGCACTAACCGGCGGCGCCGCATTGGAAGCTGAAGGTAGTGTGGCGGCGGGCGATGTCGGAGCCGAAAGGGGAGTCGTGCGCGCAGAAGGCGGCGCAGGTTCTGGTGTGCGCGGTTTAACTGGTGGAGGCGCTGGCACCGTGAACGTCGGCCTAGCAGTTGTGCTCGGAACTACAAAACGTGCGGGCGGCGTCGGCGGCTGAGCCGCAGAAGAACCAGGCGCGGAGGGTGAAGCTGGAGGCGCTGCGGTCGCAGATGGCTTTGTCTCCACTCTTGCGTCGGAGACTGTGGAGGATGGCGCTTGTTGCTTGCGGATTGCATTGAGCACATCCCCGGGGCGGGATATGTTGGAAAGATCAATCTTGGTCTTAATTTCTTCCGCTTCAGTGCGGCTGGGGCGCGAGGACTTGCTTGCGGTTTGCGCATCGCTGGCGGCACGGAAATACTTTCGGACCTTATCCGCTTCGTGGTCTTCGAGAGAACTGGAATGAGTTTTCTTCTCAGTGATTCCGACTTCGGTAAGGGAATCAAGAATCGCCCTGCTTTTGACTTCTAATTCTCTCGCTAGATCGTTAATTCGAATCTTACTCATCCGCGCTTCTTTCCTCCAAAACGCCCGTTAAGTCTTCATATCAACCTCACGGTGGTGTTATCCAACAATTAACAAAACCTTGAGCGAACTATTCCCTTATTTCTCGGTCTCAGGTATTTCTTTATCGTCCTCGACCGGCAACTCGGGTGGTAGCTCTTCGCCCGTGAGCGCGTCCTCTGCAAGTGAATCAGCTCCGTTGCGAGCAGTTTCAACCTGATCGACGTCTGTTGACGGGCCTGCGTCAATAGTCTCTTCGCCTGCAGATTCATCAACTGCGGAGTCGTCGATTACAGCTTCGCTCCCCATTGTTGCTTCGGCCTCTGAGGTTGCTTCCGCTGCTTCCGCGACTTCACCTTCGGGCAAGCCTTCTGCGGCTTGCGCCGCATCCAGGCTGGAGAAGTAATTATTGACTGCGAGGCTGATTTTTTCCACGGTCTTGGGGCCAATTCCCTCGATCGCCTCAAGCTGTTCGGGGGTCATATCAGCCAGGGCCTCGACGCTGGTGACGCCCGCGGCATTCAGTTTTTCCACCAGGCCTTCACCCAGTCCCGGGACTTCCGCCAGAGGAGTAGGAGCCGCGCCGACCAGCCTCGACATCTCTTGTTCCACTTCCTGCCGCTTTTCTTCTTCGCTCTTGATGTCGATCTTCCAGCCCAGGAGCTTGGCGGCCAGGCGGACGTTCTGGCCCTTCTTCCCGATGGCAAGCGACAGCTGGCTATCGTCAACCACAACCTCCAGGTGCTTGTCGGCGGAATCAACAACGGTGACACGGCTGACTTTCGCGGGCTGCAGCGCCTTCTCGGCGAAGGTTACGGCATCTTCGTGGTACTCGATGATGTCGATTTTTTCGCCGCGCAGCTCGCGAATGATGGACTGCACCCGCATGCCTTTCATGCCGACGCATGCGCCCACCGCATCCACGTCTTTGTCTTTCGACATGACCGCAATCTTGGTGCGTTCGCCGGCTTCACGGGCGATGGCGCGGATGACAACCGTTCCATCGTAAATTTCAGGGACTTCGGTCTGGAACAGATGCTGGACCAACTCTGGGACTGCGCGAGAGACGACTACGCCAGGGCCTTTAGAGGCTTTTTCCACGCGGGCGATTACAACCCGCACGCGTTCCCCAATGGCGAACGACTCCAGGCGGGATTGCTCCTTGCGCGGCATGCGCGCCTCGGTTTTGCCAAGCTCGAAAATAACGTCCGGCCCCTCAATGCGTTTGACCGTGGCATTCACGATCTCATTGACGCGGCCGATGTAGTCGTTATAAACAGTATCGCGCTCGGCCTCGCGCACCTTCTGGAAGATCACCTGCTTGGCGAGCTGCGCAGCGATGCGGCCGAGAATTCCTTCGGTGACCTTGGGAATCTCCAGCTCTCCACCCACTTCGATGGCGGGATCAACCTTGCGAGCGTCATCGAGAGTGACTTGCAGGACGGGGTCTTCAACCTGCTCCGGGGTCTCGACTACCATCTTCACCGCGTAGGCGCGAATCTTGCCGGTATCTTTGTCGAGTTGAGCGCGCAGATTTTCCTGTGT
>JAFAWN010000401.1 GCA_019241735.1 Terriglobales bacterium | reverse complement strand
AGGTAAATTCAATTGCAGCGGACGCCAGTTAGCTCCATCGTTAAACGAGACAAAGACACCCTTTTCCGTACCTGCATAGAGCAGTCCCCGCTTCTTAGGATCTTCGCGGACTGCCCGCACGAAGGTCGTCTCGGGAATGCCGGTGGTTATTTTTGTCCAGCTACGACCGTAGTCGCTGGTTTTGAAAATGTAGGGATGCAGGTCATCATTCTGATGACGGTCAACCGCCACATAAGCCGTTCCCGCATCGTGGGGGGAAGCGTCGATCTGGCTCACGCGGCTCCAGGCGGTCAATCCGCTGGGGGTGACGTTAGTCCAATTCTTCCCGCCGTCACGGGTGATGTGGACCAGGCCATCGTCGGTCCCCACCCAAATCAGGTCTTTGGCCACAGGGGATTCAGCCACTGCAAAAATTGTGTCGTAGTACTCGGTGCCGGTATCGTCAATGTTGATCGGACCGCCGGAAGGCTGCTGCTTGGACTTGTCGTTGCGGGTTAGGTCAGGGCTAATGGCCGTCCAGTGAATGCCGCCATCAGTGGTTTTGAACAGACGTTCCCCACCGTGATAAAGCGTGTTGGGATCATTGGGAGAGGTCATGATGGGCGCCGTCCATTGGAACCTGTGCTCGAGATTCGCGGCGCCGCCGCCATCGCTTACTTCGGGATTTTCCTCGACATTCTTCAACTGCCCAGTCCGTTTGTCGAAGCGGGTGATCTTGCCCTGATAGTCGCCGGCGTAAACGACGTTGGGATCGGGGGGATAGGGCGCTATGTAACCTGCCTCGCCGCCCCCCACCTGGTACCAGTCAGGAGCGTCGATGGATCCATTGTCGCTGCGGCTCGCGATCGCAATCGTAGTGTTGTCCTGTTGCGCACCATAGACGAAGTACGGAGTGCGGCTATCTGTTATGACATGGTAAAACTGCGCCGTAGGCTGATTGTTCTGCAGCGTCCAGGTCTTTCCGCCGTCCAGGCTGACGGTTGCGCCACCATCGTTGGAGACGATCATGCGCCGCGAGTTCCGCGGATCGATCCACATACCATGATTGTCGCCGTGCGGCACTTTTAGCTTGTTGAAGGTGCGCGCGCCATCAGTGGATTTATAAGCATCGACATTCAGCACGTAAACCACATCTGCCTCGCGCGGATCGGCGATGATGTGCATGTAATACCAGGCTCGTTGCTGGTAGGAACGGCTGTCGTTAACTAACTGCCAGGTATCTCCGCCGTCATCGGAGCGGTAAATTCCTCCCTCGTGAGCTTCAATCAGCGCATACACGCGGTCGGAATTAGCGGCAACTGCAACTCCGATACGTCCATACGGCCCTTTGGGCAGGCCATGTTCCTCTAGGCGCTTCCAGGTCGTACCGCCATCATTGGAGCGGTAAAGTCCGCTGCCGGGTCCTCCGCTCGACAGGTTCCAAGGGGTGCGCCTTGCCTGCCAAAGTGCGGCAAAAAGGATATGAGGGTTGTGAGGATCAAAGGCGACGTCAATCCCGCCGGTGTTTTCGTCCTGATACAGAACCTTCTCCCAGGTCTTCCCGCCGTCGGTGGTACGGAAAATACCCCGCTCGGTATTTGGGCCATAAGGATGCCCCAGCGCTGCTACAAATACGATATCGGCGTTCGTAGGATTGACAATGACCTTACCGATGGCGCGGCTGTCGCGCAGTCCCACGTTCTTCCAGGTTTTCCCTCCGTCAAGCGTCTTATATATGCCATCGCCGTGCGAGATGTTCCCGCGGATGCAAGCTTCCCCGGTGCCGACGTAAACAATATTCGGATCTGAAGGTGCGACGGCGAGACTGCCGATGGCAGAAACGTCCTGCTTATCAAACACTGGCGTCCAGGTCATAGCGCCGTCGGTGGTTTTCCAAACTCCGCCGCCGGTCGACCCGAAATAGTATGTCGTGGGGTTGTCTGCAATGCCGGACGCGGTGAGCGAACGGCCGCCACGAAATGGGCCAATGACGCGGTATTTCATGCCCTTAAATAGGGGATCTTCCTTCTCTGCCTTCTTCTCCTCGGCAGCTTTGGTTTCATCCGTCGCGGTTTGCTGTTGTTTCGGCTTACGCTCTCTTTCTGATTCCTGCGCTAGGCCCAAACTGGTGAAGCTGAGCAGAATCACGCTGAGTAGCCACGTGGTCCGAACGGCCAGAGGTTTCCTTAAGTACATTTCACACTCCCGGGGATATGGCCACCTATGTTACCGCTTGCGGCAGTTCCCGAAAAGGGGGCAGCACATCCCGCGACGACGTAACGTGCATTCGAGTTCCAGCCTCACTACGCGCCTTCTTTGCGCAGCATGGCGTCAACGGCCTTTAATTCTTTGCGCTTCTGCGCATCCGTCTTGGGATAATTCAGATTTAGGTGTTCCAGAGTTTCGACAATGGCCGCCGCGACCACGATGCGCGCATACCATTTATTGTCGGCCGGGACCACATACCAGGGCGCATGTTTGCTGGAAGTTTGCTGGATCATGGACTGATACGCATCCATGTAGTCGTCCCAATACTCGCGCTCGTGAACATCGGATTCAGAAAACTTCCAGTTTTTCTGCGGGTGCTCAAGCCGGGCCAGGAAACGACGTTTTTGCTCCTCCTTCGAAATATTCAGGAAAAATTTTCGTATTACGATGCCATTTCGCCACAGATAACGCTCAAAGGAGCAAATGTCTTCGAAACGATGTTTCCAAATATTCTTTCCTTTGAGGGTGTCCGGTATCTTTTCGTTTTTCAGCAAGTCTGGATGAACGCGCACGATTAAGACCTCTTCATAGTAGGAACGATTAAAAATTCCGATGCGGCCCCGTTCCGGAAGCCGCGTATTGACGCGCCACAAAAAATCGTGATTCTGCTCCTCATAAGTGGGTGCCTTAAATGAGTACACCGAGCAACCCTCCGGGTTCACCCCCGACATCACGTGTTTGATTGCTCCATCCTTTCCCGCCGCATCCATCGCCTGAAAAATCAGCAGGACACCCCAGGTATTTTCTGCGTACAGGCGGTCCTGCAGCTTGGATAGAGATTCCACTCCGCGTTGCAGCACCTCGTCCCCATGTTTCTCGGATTTGAGATCGCCAGTGTCGGCCGGGTCCCAGTCCTTTAACTTGAAGTGCTTCCCGTTCCGCACCCGGTAAGGCGCCGACAGGTTCTCCGCCCAACTCATCTGTTCACCTCCGAAGGAATGAAGACCGTTGTGATGAAAGTCTAGAACAGTCCTAAGCCAAATGGCTTAGAAGGCAGGCGGACCATTCTGGGAAAGTTTTCCACAGGACTGTCGCTTTCACGGTCACAGACATAATTCCGCTCAATTGCTAGTCTCACCCATAGTTGCAGATCCCTTACATCCTCTGTATTGAAAATTTGGCGGGGACAAGTTGGGCAGTAACGCAATGACGACAGCATCGAATGCAGCCAAGGTATTTCTGCTGGCGCAAAACCGTTTGCTGCGGGAGGCCCTGTCCCGCATCCTCGATAAAAAGGGCGACATGACCGTGGTCGGCAGTTGCGCGCTTTCGCCGATCGCAGCGGAACAGATCATCACTGCGAATCCGGATGTTGTGGTGATGGACTCCTTCAGCGCGTCGGTGGCGCATCTGGAATTTGTGCGGGATGTTCAACGCGACGTAATTGGTGTGCGGGTGGTAATGATCGGCATGGAAGCCGACGAACAGGCCTTCCTGCAATCAGTGCGCGAGGGAGCGTTAGGTTACATGCTCAAGGATGCTTCTGCGCTGGAGGTGGTTGCGGCAGTACGCGCGGTCGCGAATCGGGAGGCAGTGTGCCCTCCGCAGTTGTGTGCGTGCCTGTTCCGCTATGTAACGAAACAATGGAGCCAGGTGCCGAATTATTCGGTCAAATTGGGCCTCGGGCTGACCAACCGCGAGCAGCAACTGGTACTGCTGATCGGGCGCGGGCTTACCAATAAGGAAATCGCGACCCAGTTGCAACTGGCCGAGCAGACAGTACGCAATCATGTACACCGCATGTTGCGTAAAGTCGGAGCCAATGATCGCTTCGCGGTCGTGGAGTTGTGCCGCATGCAGGGGCTTGCAGTTTAGGATGGGTGGACAAAGGCGGAGTGTTTTGGATGGGTCATGCCCTTGTGCCTGGGCAGTGCCCGCGGGTCGCAAGCTCGCGGATCGAAAGCCAGAGTGCTATCAGCGCGGCCGCTTTTTCAGCAGCTGTCCCTTGCGGCTCTTTCTCATCAACTGGATTAGTGGCGGCGGGGCACGCTTCTTGCCGAGACCTCGGACGGGGTCTCCGACCTGGTCTCGGACCTAGTCCGGGCCCCCGCCTGGGATCCAGCCTGAGATCCAGGTGGCTCACGGAACGGTTCCACCGCAATGCGCTCGTAAGCGACTTCCAGCACAGTCAGAGTTTCTGTCCCGCCCGGCGCTTGCAGAACTACGCTGTCCCCCGCTGCCGACTTCATTAATGCGCGCCCAAGAGGGGACTGCCAACTGATGTGGTTGCGGGTAAGATCAACTTCGTCGGTGCCAACGATGCTGACCACCCGTTCCACGCCCGCGGCATTGGCATAGCGCACGGTCGCTCCGAAAAATGCCTTCGTCTTCGTAGCAGCCTGCCCCGGTCTTGCTTGGCCCGATCTTTGCTGTCCAGTTCTGTGAGCTTCCGGATCAACCACTTCCGCGGCTTCGATTCGCTTCGCGAGGAAGCGAATCCGCCCGTCGATCTGCCGCAGCCGATGCTTGCCGTAACGATAGTCGGCATTATCACTTCGGTCGCCATTGCCGGCGGCCCAGGCCACGACCTCCGTCACGGCAGGACGTTCCCGGGTAAGTAGAAACCGGTGCTCATCTTTTAAGCGATCAAGACCGCCCGGTGTGATGTAGTTCTTGACTGGAGCCGCGGGCTCATCCGCTTGTGGCTTTCTCGTAAACCCTTTTCGCATGTTGTAGATTTTCCCACGCTAAACTTCAGTAGTATGCATCTCGCCCCGTGCAAAGTGGAAGAAGATCCTTTCAGAGTGGTTTGGTGCTGGAATTGACTCGATGCGGTAGAATATAGTGTACAGTTCATCAAATCTAACTGTAGAGTGCATATGCTGCTAACCGCCAAAAACGGCCACAATGTAGTCTCTGCCCTCCACGCCCGCAACAACTTCGGAAAATTGCTACGCCGGGTGTCCGAGGAGCGAAAGTCGCTAGTGATAGAGAAGCGTGGCAACCCGCAGGCAGTGCTCTTGAGTATCCGGGACTATGTCCGGCTGGCCGCCCCAGAGCCTGAAATCCTGCGCTTGATCGGGAATGAGTCAGTCCGCAGGGGTACTGATAGACTCACTTCCCGGCAGATTGACCGCGAAATCGCGGCAGCCCGTCGAGCCACAACCCGGTAATGCTGCCGCTTCGTGTCGTCCTCGATACGAATATTGTGGTTTCAGCGGCTTTACGTCCGTACGGGCTGCAGCGCACCGTATTTGTGCTGGCATTGGCCAAGCCTGCACGTATGTATGTTTCGCCGGAAATTCTTGCGGAGTACCGTAATGTGCTGGCACGACCGGCCCTGAAAATCAAAAAAGGGTTCCAACAGCAGTTGCTTCAATTAGTAAAAAACCGGGCACATGTGGTTCACGCGCGATACCGGTTGGAGGTCACGAGCGATCCAGAAGACAACAAGTTTCTGGAATGCGCGGACGCGGCCCGCGGCGACTACTTAATCACAGGTAACCAGTGGCACTTTCCAAGATTCTGGAAAAACACCAAGGTCATCACATCGCGAGAGTTTGTGAGCCTCGTCCCGCCGCACTTGCCGATTTAGCTAGAGGGAAACTGGGAAAAGTTCTGTCGTTCCGCATTTCTTGCACTCCGCCAGTCAACCAGTCCAGTCTTCAGTCTTCAACCGGCTAACTCGTCGAAACTCCTGGGTGTTTTGTGTGATGAGGGTCGAGCCCAGGCGCCCCATTCAATCGCGTTCGCTGCGATTGAGTGGGAAACAATTCGAACCGCACAAGCTGCAAGGACCAAGAACCAGAGGCAAGGAATGCGAGCCGTATGTCAGATCCCACTCATCCGCGAAAGGCACGAATGGGGGGGCACCCCGGCGAGTTCCACTCACGCGCCGATGAAATGAGTCGCAGCGTTTACGA
>JAFAWN010000247.1 GCA_019241735.1 Terriglobales bacterium | reverse complement strand
AGTCAGGCCGATGCCGGCACTCGCGAGATCCAGCGCCTGCTGGAGAAAGATTGCATCGGCATCTGGCGTGGCCCGTTCCGCCATCCAACGAGAATAAATCAGGAAGGAGGAATGAGCGAGTGGTGGAGCAAGTGCGCGAATCGTTGCCCAAATTAACCAGGCGGCGTCAAATGAATTTAACGCTTCTCCGTTTTGCGCCTCGACCGCTCAGAACCAGACTTTTCGGAACCAGACTTTTCCTGCTTCTGCGAACCGGATTCGCTCTTAGAGGAAGATGCATCGCGGGACTCGCTTCCCGACTCAGCTTTGGATTCAGAGCCGCTTTTTGCGCCGTCACTTTTCGAGCTTTCCCCTTTGGAGTCGTCGCTCTTTCCGCCTCCGTCTTTCGAGCCACCGCCCGACCCGCTTGCCGCCGAGCCTCCGCCTGGCTTTTTAGCATAGTCGTTGACGTACCAGCCCGATCCCTTGAACTGCACCGTAGGAGCGGAAATCAACTGCTCGACGGCACCGCCGCAATCGGGGCATTTCTTCATCGGAGCGTCGGAGAATTTCTGGATCCGCTCAAAACGATGATGGCATTTCTTGCATTCGTATTCGTAAAGAGGCATAGATTATCTTTTGTCGTTCAGCCAGTTATGTTTTCAATCGCGCTGGGCTCAATTTTAACAGGCCGGGTCGAATGTTAGACTCGCCGCATGGCGGACGAGGATGGCAAGCCAAGTCCAGAGCATGGAGTTTCCGGCGGCGATGGCCGAAGCATCGCAATCCTCGAGCCCGGACTTTACCTGGTAGCGACGCCTATCGGAAATCTAGCGGACATCAGCTTGCGCGCGCTCGAGGTGCTGAATGCAGTGAACCTGATCGCCTGCGAAGACACGCGGCACACGCAAAAGCTGCTGAACCACTACGGCGTCACCACGCGCACGATCAGTTATCACCAGCACAACGAAATTGAGCGCGCCACCGAACTGGTGGCGAAATTGCAGCAAGGGGAGCGTATTGCATTGGTTTCGGATGCGGGTACGCCGCCAGTTTCCGATCCCGGGTTTCGGCTGATCACGCAGGCCATTGAGCATGGAGTGCGCGTAATTCCGGTCCCCGGCGCTTGTGCTTTCCTCGCCGCGCTCGCCGCCAGCGGCCTGCCCCCGGATTCTTTTAGCTTTCATGGGTTTTTGCCGTCAAAACCAAATCAGCGACGCCAGATATTGCAGGGGATCGCTCACTCCCAGCAGACAGAGATTTTCTACGAAGCCCCTCACCGGATAACCGCAGCCTTGGAAGAGGTCGTCGAAATACTGGGGGGATCGCGGCGGCTGGTACTGGCGCGGGAACTCACCAAGGTTCATGAGGAATTTCTCCGCGGCACGGCGGCTGAGATTCTCGAAACTCTGAAGAACCGGGGCGAGATCAAGGGAGAGATTACGCTGCTGATTGCAAAAGCCGGAGCTGGAGTTGAGATTGAACCCTCGCCGACGAGCGTTAAGCAACGGCTGGAGCAGCTAATGGAAGAGGAGAAGCTGGACGAGAAGGCAGCGCTAAAAAAAATCGCGAAGGAAAAGGGAATTTCGAAGAGTAAAGCTTATCGCGAGATTCACCGGGGATGAGATTGATAACCGGATCAATTTCAATCCGGGATCACTCTTCAAATGGGTTCAAGCGTGACGCGCACAGACTACGTTTTCAGCAAAGGGAATTTACCGGTGCATAGTTATTTGGTTGAGCTGACCATAGCAGGCGATTCAATCGACGAGCTTGCGCTTTCGCAACAGATTGGCCTTGAAGCTACGCGGTTTTTCAAAAAGGGCGAGGAAAGGTCTCCCGGTAGGATTATGGAACGATCCCTTTGGTCGCTCGAAGTTCTTCCGGACAATGGTAAAGAATGGTTGTCGTTAGAAGAAGGACTGATGTGCCTAGTTGGAAAGTTGACTCCCGCAAGGAACCATCTTAAGGAACTTGCAGCAGAGTATGACGTTTTCATCTCGTGCGGACACTTTTATTCAAGTTTTGGAGGCGGGCCGACTCTCTCACCGAAAATGCTTGAACTACTCGCGCAGTTCGGTGTGAGTCTTCGCATAAGCGACTATTGGGGCGAAGAGGGGCCCGAAGAAGGCGGCGAGCGTTAGTTGGCTTGGCCCCAGTGGCCGGCATTTGCAAATGTTCAAAATAATCAGGGGCATCGATAAATTCCTGCTCTTTGTTGTTGCGCTTACCCTTTTAAGGCTCGGCAATAGGGTGCGAGCGCTTCCCCGAGTCAACCTTTGAGTTAGCAAATGAGTCCAGGTTGCCTAAATGGATTACCCTCCCTGCGGGGCTTACGCGCGCCGATGTTTCAGTCACGATGAGCTATTTCGTTATGCCCTGGGGGAGGAATGCGACGTTCATATTAAAAGACAAGAAAGGACAAGTACTGAAAAAAGTTAAAGCCAAGCTAACAGCGTGAAGCCTCTCCACCTCAAACATCCTCCAGGATTTCCTGCCGGTTATTCCATCCTACGAAGCGGTCAGTGTGGATGGCGTGACTGAAATTATCGAACATAGAAAGATGGAGCCAACGTTCTATGTAACGGATAATCCTGCTGTTTGGAGAGAGGTCGAGTGAATAAAAAGTAGAGGATCCCGTTTTAAGTACATGGAGAGCCGCCCGCGCTTATTTTCCGGCTAATTCGGCTTTCACCGCTTCGCTGACCCTCTTGCCATCCACGCGCAGGCCGGCCCCGGCGAAGCGCGCCATAACATTCTTCATTACTGTGCCCAAATCTTTCACGGTTGGCGAACCCATTTCCGCGATTACCGCTCTTACACCGGCTACCACCTGCTCGTCATCGGCCGCCTTTGGCATGTAGCTCTCGATCACAATGATCTCTGCCGCCTCTTTATCCGCCAGTTCCTTGCGGTCGCCTTTTAGAAACTGCTCGACAGATTCCTTGCGCTGTTTGATAAGCGTAGCCAGCACCTGCTGCGCTTCTTTATCGTCAAGCGGCGACATCTTTTCAATTTCGCGGTTTTTCAGCGCGGACTTGACCATGCGGAGGGTTGAAAGCCGCGCCTCTTCGCGCGCTTTCATCGCTTCCACGAGGTCTTTCTGAATCTGATCGGTGAGGCTCATGGTTCGCACATTATAGCCGGAGGATAGGGGTCGCGATTTGGGTCCGCCGAAGAGCAGATACAGAAGTTCAGATGCGACAACTTGCCGCCGCGGGACCGGAAACAAAAAAGAAAACAATGTTGTGCGAATGAAAGCAGCTTGAAAAAGGCGATAGACTAGAACCTCTCATCACCCCAACCGATTCCGGGACAAAGAAGAAGATGCTGCGAAAAAATCGGCTGTTTACCCCCGGCCCCACGCCATTGCTGCCCGCAGCGCAGATGGCTATGGCGACATTCGCGATGCATCATCGGACCGCGGAGTTCCGCGCCCTTTACTCGCAAGTACTGGCGGACTTGAAAGAATTCATAGGAACCACCAATGATGTTCTGGTGCTTTCCTCCTCCGGCACCGGGGCGATGGAAGGCGCGATTTCAAACCTTACCTCGCCCGGCGATAAAGTTCTGGTGCTAACCGCAGGCAAGTTCGGCGAGCGCTGGCGTGATCTGGCAAAGGCTTTCGGCTCCGCCGTCGAAACTGTGAGCGTCCCTTATGGCGAGACCTTCTCCCTGGATGACATTAAACAAAAGTTGACGCCCGAAGTTCGCTGCGTCTATGTGCAGTCAACCGAAAGTTCCACCGGCGCGCGGCACGACGTGGAGGCGATTGCCCAAGCCGTCCGCAATGCGGGACACGACACTCTGCTGATCGTGGATGCCATCACTGGTCTAGGCACCACCCGCTTCGATGTGGACGGGTGGGGCATCGACATCATCATTGGAGGATCGCAGAAGGCGTTGATGGTCCCGCCAGGCCTCGCTTATTGCGCGGTGAGCGAACGGGCATGGAAGCGAATGGAGTCGGCGAAATCGCCGCGCTACTATTTCGATTTCCGTAAAGAGCGGAAGGCCGCGGCCAAGGGCGAATCCTCGTACACTCCGGCAACTTCGCTCTTCGCCGGGCTGGCGGCGGCGCTGGATTATATCCGCGAGATGGGGGCTGGCAACCTGACTCGCGGGCGCGACCTATTGATTCGCAATGCGGAACTGGCGGCGGAGATGACCCGTGCCGGCGCTCAGGCGCTGGGGCTGAAACTTTTTGCCGCTACTTCGCCGGCAGCCGCGCTGACTGCAATTACCGCACCTGATGGCGTTGACTCGAGCACGATCGTAAAACAGTGTCGCGAATCATTTTCGGCAGTGGTTGCCAATGGGCAGGGTGAGATGAAGGGAAAACTTTTCCGCATCGCGCATTTGGGATACTACGATTATCTAGATACCATAGGCATCCTGGCCGCACTCGAGCAAGTTATGGTTAGTGTGGGCGGAAAGGTCGAATACGGTTCGGCGGTTCGCGCGGCGCAGGAAGTTTACGAGGGTGGCGCAGGCATTTAAGCAAGAGTAGATTGGATTCAGTCCAACAGATTGAGGGAACACATGATGATGTTTCACGAAAT
>JAFAWN010000193.1 GCA_019241735.1 Terriglobales bacterium | reverse complement strand
GCCGGGGCTTGGACGGTAATGTCTGCCTATAATAAGGTGAACGGAGTCCATTGCGGCGAAAGCATGCCGCTCCTGCACGACATCCTCGAAACAAGGTTTGGGTTCAAAGGTTTTGTCGTCTCCGACTGGGGGAGCACCTATTCGACCGCACCCACAGTGAATGCCGGCATGGATCTCGAGATGCCGGGCGGCTCTCCCATGCAGAAGTGGCTGGCTAATCCGCGCACGCAACAGGCCGGTAACGGGGCCGGCTGGCTGACGGCCGAGAAAGTTCTCGCTGCCGTGAAAAACGGTGAGATTACCGAATCCACGCTCGACGACAACGTGGGCCGCATCCTACGAGTGATTTTTTTGAGCGGCATTTTCGAGCATCCGCATTCCCCAGGCGGCGAGGTGGACACGCCGGCCCAGCAGGCGGTAGCCCGCCAGGGGGCGACCGAAGGGATCGTGCTGCTGAAGAATGAAGGCAGCCTCTTGCCGCTGGATGTCTCGAAGATTCACTCGCTCGCCGTCATTGGTCCCAATGCTGCCACGGCACGCACCGGAGGAGGGGGATCTTCGCTGGTAAGGCCCAAATACGCGGTTTCACCGCTGGATGGCATCCGCGAGCGCGCTGGAAGCTCCATCCAAGTCCGCTACGCCCTCGGGGTAGGAATGGAGGGAGAAGACCCAGCGAATGATAATCCTGAGGCTCGCGCCAGGCTTCTGAAGGAAGCAAGCGACACGGCCAGCCATGCTGATTTGGCTATCCTCATCGTCGGCCGATACTCGCACCTCGAGTCAGAAGGGTTCGACATGAAGACCATGGATCTGCCCCCCGGGCAAGACGACCTGATTGAGGCCATTGAGAAAGCTAATCCGCATACCGTCGTGGTGCTCAACACGGGCAATCCGGTGAGTATGCGGCGATGGATCAATCAAACACCTGCGCTTCTCGATATGTGGTACGGTGGGCAGGAGAGTGGTCATGCCTTGGCCTCTATCCTGTTTGGCGACGCCAGTCCGTCTGGCAAACTACCTGTATCTTTTCCCAAGCGCTTGGAAGATTCGCCTGCCTACGGCCACTACCCCGGCGAAGACTTGAAGGTCAACTATGCCGAAGGCATTTACGTGGGTTATCGCTACTTTGATAGCAAGAACATCGAGCCGCAGTATCCCTTCGGCTTCGGGCTGAGTTACACGACTTTTGGCTACAGCGATCTGAAACTGAGCGCCCATCGGGTCGCCCGAAACCAGCCTCTTGAGCTCAGCGTGAAGGTTGCTAATACGGGCTCCCGCCGGGGAGCTGAAATCGTAGAGCTCTATGTGGCAGACGGCCACTCTAAAGTAGACCGGCCCGTGCATGAGCTCAAGGGCTTCGAGCGAGTCGATTTGCGGCCTGGCGAATGGCAGACACTAAATTTCCGGCTCGATCCATCGGTTTTTTCCTATTGGCACCCAGCGACGCACGCGTGGTCCTCCGATCCGGGTGAATTCGAGATTGAGGTGGGCGCATCTTCGCGCGACATCCGCCTGCGGGCACCGGTAATGCTCGCGCCTTAGCTTTTGCAAGGTTCGATCTGAGTTGCTAACCGCCTTGAAAGAATGCTAGTCCCAGCAACCTCGGCGAAGATTGCTTCCACCTCAGTGGTTGCTGGGAGACAACCCAGGCTAACGCCAAGCACCGTTCACCGGCTATCCACGGTTGATCCGTAGGGAGGAATCTAGCGTGGTAGCAGCAACCCAGTCGGCTTTCCGGCACGCCCGGTGCCATTAATACGGCGCGAAAAGCTTGCCATAGCAAGAGTTGGTGCGTCGGCTGATGTTCGTAGGCTTTTCAATCTGTCCATCCCAGTTCGTCGGACTACCGCTTCCGGATCATCCGGGGCTGCAACCTTCGCTGGTCGATAGGACTCCAAATCCACGTGGTCCAAGGTCAGCTATTCAGTTTGGCAGAGCCGTTGCCCGAAGGTTTCATTTACCAAGCGAGTTTCCTGAGTGAAGCCGAGGAAACAGAGCTGTTGCGTGCAATCGCGAAGGTGAGTTTCGCGAATTTTGATTTTCACGGCTATACCGCGAAGCGACGTTCGGTTGAATACGGGGTGGAATACGATTTTTCGACGCATCACACGAATGCGGCCGCACCTTTTCCTGAGTTCCTTCTCCCGCTGCGTGAGCGCGCGGCGGAATTTGGCGGAGTGGCCGCAGAGACTCTGGTCGAAGGTATGATCCTCGAGTACCCGCCAGGAGCGCCCATCGGCTGGCATCGTGATGCTCCGCAATTTTGCAACGTGATTGGCATCTCGCTCCTGAACGCAGCGCGAATGCGCCTAAAGCCGTATCGGCAAGCGGGCAAGATTCTGTCCGTTACGCTGGAGCCGCGATCCATTTACCTCTTGCGAGGCGCGGCACGGTGGCAATGGCAGCACAGTATTCCACCCGTGGAAAAACCCCGCTACTCGATAACATTTCGCATGCTGCAACCCCGGGAAGACCGGAAACTAGCATGAGCCGGAGAAGAGCCAGGGTTATTTCGGCTGGCGCAAGTGAGCGAAACAATCATGGCGCCATGCAATGTTCCTACGCTCTAGTTACATCCTCGCTCTTTGGTTACGCTTCGATGCGATCACCGGGTTGCAATAATGTGAGGGAAGAATTTGGTCGCGCGTGTCGGCGCCCGCGAGGGTCAGGCCTGTTTCGATGGACCTCGATCGATGCCTTCTGATGCCGCCCATCGCCGCACCGGTTCGTGACTCTGGCGCCACGATTCCCACACCGATCGACACCAGGAGTCAATGGCCGCCGCTCGCGCCTCCTGAGGGGCCGCCATCACTCCCATAACCGTCATAGTGCCACGCTCCTCTGGT
>JAFAWN010000005.1 GCA_019241735.1 Terriglobales bacterium | reverse complement strand
GAATACGCGATGTAGCACGATCAAATTACACGCGCAAGCTCGCCTTTGATTAATTGCCGCAACCGCGTTCAAGGGCGGTAATCTCCAACAGAATTTTAATTTAAGCCTGGCATGGAGCAGGCGCCGGGGCCGCGAGGATCTCCACAGGAGCCGCAAGCTCCCGTTGAAGCTGGTTTGGAAGAAGAGTCTTTCGCAGAGACAGCGAAAACTGAGAGCTTCGGCGACAGTTTTTTGCTATGGCACTTCGGGCAGTCGGCTTCATCACTTCCATAGATCAATGCTTCAAAATCGTGATCACACTGCTGGCAGATATATTCAAAGATCGGCATTTAAACCCTCCGCAACGGCGCCGGCATTCTCCCATTTAAAATGAAGTAGTGGAAAAATGGCAAATTCAGGGCGGTTTCAAGCCCCGGCGGCGGCTGGGCGGAGCTCATTTGCAGACCCTTGCCAGTTTCTTCATCCCGCGAACCGCGCGCCTTCCTCCTCCCGATGAGCGCTTGATCGAAGTCGAGCCCGGAATCAGCGTTTTATGCCGCTGCCATTGGCAAGCAGACCGGGAAAGCGCATTGACCGTCGTCATTGTGCATGGACTTGAGGGTTCAAGCGAATCACAATACATGCTGGGGATTGCGGAAAAGGGCCTCGCCGCCGGAATGAACGTTGTGCGCATGAACCAGAGAAATTGCGGCGGCACCGAAGGCATTGCTCCGACGCTATATCACTCCGGACGGTCTCGAGATATTGCCGCGGTCGTACAGCACCTGATTGAGCAGGTGCACATTTCAAAGTTCGCGCTGTGCGGATTCTCGATGGGCGGAAATCTCGTCTTGAAGCTGGCGGGCGAGTGGGGCGAGGCCGGACCATCCCAGTTTCGAGCGGTGGCCGCGGTAGGCCCGGCAATTGATCTGGCGGCGTCCGCGGACGCCTTGCATCTCCGGGCAAATAGACTTTACGAATACTACTTTATATGGAAGTTGCGCCGCCGGATGCGCGAGAAGTCGAGACTCTTCCCAAAAAGCCTCGATCCGTCACGGTTGCGCGGAGTCCGCAGCCTACGGGCGTTTGATGACAAAATAACCGCACACTATTGCGGATTCGACGGCGCCGACGATTACTACTCCCAGGCCTCAGCGGCGAATTCTATCGCGATGATCGGGGTGCCTACCTTCATATTGCATGCGTCCAACGATCCTTTTATCCGCATACTGCCTGCGACCCGACAGAAGATTGCGGCCAATCCTTCTATAACCTTCGTAGAAACTGAAGATGGCGGACACTGTTCGTTTGTTGGTAATCGAACGAACGGAGATGACGGATATTGGGCGGAGCAGCAGGTAGTGGAATTTCTGCGGCAATTTTAGAGGGTTCGGACCAAGGGGCAACCTGCACAATCACATCACCGTGAGCAGGCACTGTGTGACACATTCCCTACTATACAATCACCTCGCATGAAGTCTGGCACAAAGGCTGTGTTGCGCGGTCCGGCGCTGATAGTTGCGCTAGCCGCGCTGCTGCTCGCCGCGCCTGCGCTGCGGGCCGATCCCATCGCGCAATTACACGCCACGGACTATGTCAACGATTTTGCCCACGTCCTCGACCAGACTGCCATTGCCAAGCTCGACAACATATGCCAGCAAGTCGATCAGAAAGCACACGCGCAAATTGCAATCGTCACTGTTAATTCGCTGGATGGCTCCGACATTGAGAGTTACGCCGCCGATTTGTTCAAGAAGTGGGGTGTCGGGGGCAAAAGTTCAAATCGCGGTGTGCTGATTCTGTTGGTTCCCCAAGAGCACAAGTACCGGATTGAAGTGGGATATGGGCTGGAGCCCATTTTGCCCGACGGGAAGGTCGGTGGTTTCGGGCGCGAAGCGGTTCCGCAACTTAAGCAGGGCGACTATAGCGGCGCGGTTTCATTGATGACACTTCGGGTCGCGAACGTGATCGCGCAGGACGCGGGCGTCTCACTTACCGACGCAGAGCCGCCACCGGAACCAATCGCAGCCCCGGCACCGGGAATGCCGGTGGGCATGGTCATATTTTTGGCGGTTATTTTCATGATCCTGCTGTTCACCCGCTTTGGCCGGATGATGCTGTTTGGAATGCTCCTGGGAGGCCGCGGAGGCTTCGGCGGCGGCGGTTGGAGCGGCAGCGGCGGGTTTGGCGGCGGTGGCGGGGGAGGCGGCTTTGGCGGCTTCGGCGGTGGGAGTTCCGGAGGCGGCGGTGCGAGTGGAAGCTGGTAACGGCGGACACTGGGTGCTGGAGCGTAAGAATAGGCGGTGAGGTGCGCGATGGTTCCTGAGGCAAGAATTGAAGAATTCGTTCGCCGCCTGCGACAGGCGGCAGGCGCAAATCTTACAAGCGTGATTTTATTCGGCTCTGCCGCTGGCGGAGACTTTCACCCGGATTTTTCTAACGTTAACCTTCTCTGTGTACTGCGGGAAGCTTCTTTTGCCGCTCTGCAGGCCGTTTCCACGTCAGTCGAGTGGTGGGCGGAACAAAAACACCGTGAGCCCCTATTTCTCACCAACGAAGAACTGCAGCGCTTCGCCAACATCTTCGTAATTGAGTTTCTCGACATGCGGCAGAAGCACAGGGTGCTGATGGGGGAGGATCTCTTAACCGGACTGCGAATCTCGCTCGAGCGGCATCGCGCCCAGGTTGAGTACGAGCTACGCGAAAAATTTATCCTGCTGCGGCAGCAGATGGTATTAGCTGCGGGCAATAAAAAGCGTCTTTGGGAGCTGCTGCTGCGCTCTCTCCCCGCTTTTCTCACATTGTTCCGGCACAGCCTGATGATAATGGGAGCGACAGAAACCGGATCCAAGCGCGACTCTGTGGCAGCGCTGGCCTCACGGCTTCAGTTTGATGCGTCGCCATTCCTTCAACTGCTGGACATCCGCGAAGGGAAGGCAAACAAGAAGCAATTCGAAGTGACCGATTTGTGCGGCCGCTATCTTATCGCAGTGCAGCACGCGGCCATAAGAGCGGATACAATGCTGGACTCTACCAACAGGCGAGATTAATGCGGCGAGATTTGTTTTCTGGAAATATTTGAGGAGAGAAGAAAATGACCAAGGGCGTAATCGTGATTATCGTGCTGGTGCTGATCGCACTGTTTGCCTTCGGGCAATACGTCGGCGTTCGCAATACTCTAGTGTCCAAGAATGAAGCGGTTAAAGCTTCCTGGTCGCAGGTCGATATTGTGCTGCAGCGACGGGCCGACCTGATTCCCAATCTCGTCGAGACAGTACGTGGTTACGCGCAGCAGGAGCAGAAGGTCTTCGGCGACATTGCGAAAGCGCGATCCGCGCTGCTCACGGCCCCGGGCCCAGCGGAGAAAATCGCCGCCAACCAGCAACTGGACAGCGCCCT
>JAFAWN010000011.1 GCA_019241735.1 Terriglobales bacterium | reverse complement strand
GAGCCGGGCCACTGAAACACTGCCCTGCCACCCTCAGCAAGCGGAACCACAAATTCATGCATAGGCGTTTTTGGATGACCCCACTACCAATGTGCTGTACAGCCGCAGGGTGTTGCCGATTTTTATGCAGCCAGGATGTGCCCGGTTTGCCTCGGCTTTCCTGCGATGTTAGCCTAGGCGGGCCACTCGGCATGGAGCACCGAGCGCCGGATGCCGATCGATCCTAGAGCCGCCAAACTGCCGGTAACCCCTGAAGGTAAGGGGGATTCAGCCACTCCGGCCCTCCCAGAGACGCAACTTTCAGCTAGTCAAGGGGTTAATCCTAATGTGAGCAGCATCGCCATGGATCGTGGTTTGCTGTCGATGGCTGGCGCTTCGGCGCAATCGTTGAACCCTGCAAGTCTGGTTTCAGCCGCGGGTTTGAGCGATGCCGACGTCATGCTGCGGGTGAAGGCCGGTGATGAGGCGGCCTTCGAGTTCCTGGTGCAGAAATACCGGCGGCCGATGGTCAGTTTCATGTATCGCATGGCGCACAACTCTGCTGCCGCTGAAGATCTGGCGCAGGAAGTGTTCCTGCGGGTGTACCGGTCGCGGGCGAATTATCAGCCCAGCGCCAAGTTCAGCACCTGGCTGTATCGCATCGCGACCAACCTGGCGGTGAACCATGCGCGCGATACTCGCAATGACCGACCCAATCGCACGGTCAGCCTGGACGAGCCGGAGCCGAGCACGGGGCAGACACTGGACGTCGCCGATGCAAAGTTGACGGCGGAGGAGGCAATTGTCCGGCGGGAGCGGATGGCGGCAATCCGCCAGCGGGTGCAAGCTCTGCCGGAGCGGCAGCGGATGGCAGTGTTGATGCACAAGTACGAGCAGATGGGTTACAAGCAGATCGCCGAAGTGCTGAAGTTAAGCGAGTCCGCCACGAAGTCGTTGCTGTTTCGCGCGTATGAAACACTGCGCGGGCAGCTAAAAGAATTTGTTTAAGAAGGTGTAAGGGTGCAGCTATGAAATGCAATGAAATTCGCGAACTGATGCCGGACCTGGCCGCCGGGCTGAGCGCCGCTGATCCGGAGATGAACAAACATCTTGAATCCTGCATGGAATGCTCGCAGAGCATGCAAGAATTCCGGCAGACGATGGCGCTGCTCGATGAATGGCAAACGCCGGAGCCTTCACCTTATTTTGACACCCGCCTCCACGCGCGCCTGCGTGAAGAAATGGCGGCGCAGCCTTCAGGCTGGATGCAATGGATCCGCCGCCCTGCGCTGGCATGCGGCCTGGCCTTAGCCATGCTGGTGGGCATCACGGTTTACCAGGAGAGAGGCAATATTTGGCAGCATGGAAACGGTCAGGTGGCGTCGGCAGTACCGGTGGCGCCAGCGGCCATTGAGCCAGGGACCGCAGTCGGGGATCTGCAGGCGCTCGATAAGAACAACGAGCTGTATTCGGATTACGAAGTGCTGGACGATTTACAGGTCCAACAGGATGTGACTGCCAATCCGTAGTCCGCAATTTGAGCGAATTAATGAAGACGGGAACGCCAATTCGAGAACTCTCAAAGATTGCGGGATATGCCGCGATAACAGTGGGTTTCGTCCTGCTATCTGCAGGTCCGAGTTCGGCTCAAGGCCGGCAACAATCGACCACGCGGTCTTATCAGTCCCAGGGACGTTCGTACCAGTCTTCGCCACAAGGCCACCAATCTTCACCCCGCAGCGATCGGTCTTCGTCCCGCACGTATGAACCGCGGTCTTATTCTTCTCCTCGCGGCTATCAGTCTGGGCCATATCAGTCTGGGCCTCGCTCTTACCAGTCTGCGCCGGGTGGGTATAACAGACGAAATCCGGCCGAAAGGCTGCCGCAGTCGCCTTCCTCCACCCGCGAGCCGGGTTTCAGAAGCTATCAGCCTCCGCAGCAAGGCCATCATTCAGGGCAATGGCTGAATCAGCACAAGGATTTGCCGCTGGAGCAACAGCGTCGCGCGCTCGAAAATGATCCGCAGTTCCGCCGCCTGCCGCCGCCGCAACAACAGCGTTACATGCAACGTCTGCAGGATTTCAGTCAGAGGCCGCCGGAACAACAGCAGCGCGTGCTCAACCGCATGGAAACCTGGGAGCACCTCACCCCGCAGCAGAAGCAGCAGGTTCGGGAGTTCCATTCGAATTTGCAACAACTGCCTCCCGACCGCCGCCAGTCGGTGCAGAATGCAATCAAGGCTTTGCGAGGGATGCCGCCGGAGGCCCGGCAGCGGGCCATCGAATCTGGCCGTTTCAATCAATTTTCCCCGGAGGAGCGCGATATTTTGAAGGGTGCTTCACAGCTCCCGTTAGCGCCATCCGAGCCCGGTAAGAATTACGTGCCGCGCCCACCGCAGTAGCGGACTGCGCGGGATTCCATGTTAAGTCCCTGCCGTAGAACTCCAGCAGCGATGCACACGACTGCAGAGATCCTCGACTACCTGGGTGGGCTCACCAGAAAAAGCGTCCACTGCGCTTAGGGGCCGCAACTTCCCCGGACCGCCCTTGTAAATCAAGCGTCGCACATGCTAACTTGCGCGGGCTGTCTTCTGCGGCGAAAACCGCCGCCTGCGAGGATTCCCTCATGGCTGAACCCGGCATTGTGAACAGCGGCGTACGTCCCAAGTTCCGTCCTTACGTTCCTGAAGACCGCGAGATGAAGGAGTTCACCCTCAGGGCGGTGTTATTGGGGCTGGCGATGACCGTCATTCTAGGCGCGGCAAACGCGTACCTGGGGCTACGCGCGGGGATCACGATTGCGGCCACCTACCCGGCAGCGGTCATTTCCATGGCGGCGATGCGCGCGTGGAAAGGCTCGCTACTGGAGGAGAACATCTCCCGCACGGCGGGCTCGATCGGGGAAGGAATTGCCGCAGGTGCGGTCTTCACACTGCCGGCATTTTTGATCGCCAATGTTTGGCCGTCATTCCGGCCCGCTGATGCGTATTGGAAATCCACGGCGCTGATCATGGTGGGTAGCGTGCTTGGCGTGCTGTTCATTTCTTTGGTACGGCGAGTTATGGTGGAAGACCCGGAGCTGCCATTTCCCGAGTCGGTGGCAGCCTCGGAGATCCACAAGGCAGGCCAGGCAGGCGCCAAGGCGGCAAAGTACCTGTTCTGGAATATTGGCATTGGCGGTGTGATCTATCTGCTGGGAAGGTTTGGCCTGTTCGCCGCTGATCAATCTTTTCGATTTTCAGTGGGCTCGCTCGGCCGGAGCCAGGTCAGCCTCGGTGCAGCGGGGACCAACAATGTCGTTGCGACCGGGGGCACCAGCACGTTTTCGGCGCCCAGCGTCAGCCCTGCTTATCTCGGTGTTGGTTACATTATCGGACTAAGACTGGCCTCGATTCAGTTCGCTGGAGGCGTGCTGGCTTGGGGGCTGATGGTTCCGCTCATCATTTTTTTCCTGGGGCCGCAGCTTCAGCATTATCTTCCCGCCAACACTCCCGACAACTGGGCTGGTATGGCGGAAGCAGTGTGGAGATTTATTGTTCGCCCCATAGCCGTCGGAGGAATGCTGGTCGGTGCCGCCTACACTCTTTTTAAAATGGGCAAGAGCCTCAGCGCCGGACTGACCAAAGCCATCGTCGATCTGCGGCAGACGGCAGACCAGCGCGCGCAACTTTCCCGTACCGAGCAGTACATGAGTTCAAAAGCGGTCCTGAGTTTGATTGGGTTGATGTTTCTGCTGATGTGCCTGCTATATATCAAAATTTCAGGATTGGTTTGGCCGGCAATTTTGGCCGCCGTGGTAATGATCCTGGTGGGTTTCTTCTTTGCAGTGGTCTCGGGCAATCTCGTGGGATTTATCGGCTCGTCTAACAATCCAATTTCAGGGTTGACGCTCTCGACTCTGCTGATTGCGGCCTTGCTAATGGTTTCGCTGGGAGTATCCGGAGCTTCGGGGGTGGCGGCGGTATTGGGCGTGGCCGCGGTGGTATGCGTTTCCTCGGCGGTGGCGGGCGAACTCTTGCAGGATTTCAAGGTGGGATACATCCTCGGCGGCACGCCGCGCAAAATCCAGGCCGCGGAACTGATTGCGGTGGTGGTTGCAAGCCTGGTGATGTACTGGCCACTGATGCTGCTGCACCAGGGCAGTATCAAAGCCGGCGGCGTTGGGTTCGGCGGCCCTGACCTTCCCGCGCCGCAAGCAGGATTGATGGCGACTCTGGCCATGGGTATCGTCAGCGGAAACATGCCGTGGCCCCTTGTGATCGTGGGCATGCTGATGGGCGTGGCCTTGATCATGATGCAGGTACGCAGCCCGATGCTGGTCGCGGTGGGAATGTATCTGCCGTTTCAAACAACATTCGCAATTTTTCTCGGCGGGGTCTGTAGCTTAGTAGGCGACAGGGTAGCCAAGCGCCGCGGACTCAATCATGCTCAGATGGCGCGGGTGGAGAATGCCGGAGTTCTTACCGCATCCGGGCTGATCGCCGGAGAAGCGGTGCTGGGACTGGTGTGGGCGGGCTTGCAATTCGCGCCGCCGTGGGCACGTCCACAAATGTTCGCGAATCCGTCATATCTGGTAGGCGGGATGATCGTGCTGGCCGGTCTGGCGGCGTTGATGATCTGGCTGCCGCTTACCAGCGCCGGCGATCCCAGCGAGCCCGCGCCACCGACGGCCATGATGTAGATTTTATGTGTTCTGTGCCGCGGGCATTGCGAAGCCCTAGTAAATCGAAATTGACCAAAACTTGCGAACCCGCTCCCCATGCCAATTGCGGAAAACATCGCTCGCGTCCGCGAACGCATTGTCTTCGCAGCGAAACGTGCCGGACGCAATCCGGACGACATCACCTTAGTGTC